>JAXHTV010000008.1:37739-110340 GCA_034189865.1 Pseudomonadota bacterium
CATGCCGGAGTGATCCATGCCGGAGTGATCCATGCCGGAGTGATCCATGCCGGAGTGATCCATGCCGGAGTGATCCATGCCGGAGTGATCCATGCCGGAGTGATCCATGCCGGAGTGATCCATGCCGGAGTGATCCTCCGCAGTATTCGAAGGTGATTGATCCTCGGCCAAGACCGGCAAGGTCGTGAGGCCTAACAGCACAGCGCCGGCCGTGAGGTAGTAGAACTTTCTTGGCATCATCGATCCCTCCGGCGGCCTGTCAGGAGCCCCACCAGGATCCCGATCAACCCGCCGATGGCGACGCCGAATACCACAAACCGCACCACGGCACCGCTGGGGACATCGGCGTTCCCGAACAGGCCGCGAATGTCGTAGTCGAGCCAAATCGGCACGCTTTTACGGTAGTACTCTGGAGTGAAGAATTTCTTCCAGTCCACGCCGTGTACTTTTGGAAAGCCGTTGTCATCCAGATACGACTCGAACGTAATCGCACTGATGGTCCCGCCGGGGTAAATGCCGTCAGTGGTTTGGGCCGCTTCGCGGTGATCGTGGAAGATCCAGATGCCTTCGCCATAGTTGTTCAAGCCGTCGTTGGTGGTCTGCAAGGTGAGATCCACCCGTTGCGCTGAGGCGATCCAAATCACGTCTCGCTGGAACTGGTTGCCAGGTGATAGCGGAATGCCGTCCAGGTGTGTGACCAAGGGCCTGAATCCGTGGCTGTGAAACGCCACCCCTTCGGAGCCGCCATTCAACACGCGCATTTTCACCTTGGTGTCCGGCTCAACGATGACCAGTGAATCCTGCAAGGTGTAAGGGAAAGACACGCCATTGAGCAGGTAATAGTCGGCGTCGTCGTCGGTAATATCCCAGCGCCGATGCTGCTCATGAATGGTCAGCCGAGGATCGGTGTGTTTCTGTATGGTTTCGCCCAGCTCCTTGAAAAAGTCCTGAAAGTGCAGGTCGTATTCCCGGTCGTGGGTTTCTCGAACCGCGACGGAACGATGCCGGACGTGCCCGGCTCCCACGTTGATGCTTTGGACCCAGTTGTTAGGGCGATTCTCTTCAATGACGAACATGCCTTGCATGCCCATGAGGATATGGACGTTGGCTTGCACGTGGCAGTGATAGAACATGGTGCCCGCTTGCCGCGGCTGAAATTCGTAGACCAAAGCATTGCCTGGCATGGCCGGCATTTCGCTGGTTTCCGCCACGCCGTCCGTACCCACACCATGCAGATGACTCATCGTCTCGTCGTGAGGGATGCCATGGTCCGCCGAAAAGGGGTGGTCGACGCCATGAAAGTGGATGGTGTGCGGCAGGTAGTGGGTGTTTTCCAGGGTGACGGTGACCTTGTCGCCCTGTTCAACGCGTAATACCGGTGCCGGCATGCGCAGCAAATCGTTGGCTTGACGGGTTTCGAAATTGGCCGTGGACATGCCGAAGGACTTGGGCGCGAAGATCCAAAATCCCGGTTCGATACCCGGGGCAATGCTGAATGTGGTCACGGGTACCGGCAGATCCGGCGAGTTGCCGTTGAGTTCGAGCACCTCGAGTTTGATGTGGATCTCATCCGGGTCCCCGTCGCCGTCGAGATCCCGACCTTTGGTTACGGTGTCGGGCAGCAGGCCGGCACTTAACAGGGTTCCCGCTGAGACCTGGTTGGTCCCTTTGACAGCCGCCGCCACAAGGTAGGGATTATCCGGTTTGCAGCCGTCGGATGCCTCGATCTCCACGCCTTCGATCACCTGCGCTTTGCGCCAACCGCGTGCGTCGGTGGGACAGATGATCTCGGGGTCCGGCAGTGGATACTCGCCGGTCGCGGGGCTTTGGCTGTAGTCCGATGCACCGAACCACTCGTAAGCAGTCACCCGCCAGCTGTGTGGAACCCATTTGGCCGGTGCAGAGAAAAACGCGATGGTGGCGAAAACCAAGGCGGCCACCACTAATAATCCGATGTTACGCAAGCTCATGATGAATTCGTCAATCGTTATTCTGGTCGAAGCGGACAACTATTAAGGCCGTTAGGAGGTGAACTAGTTCCCTAACTTTGATCACTTGTCCGCTGTGACGTTGCCCCCGCGCGATGATCAAACGTGGAGAATTGGACACAGTGTGGCAAATTGCCACGACAGTTGAAAGCGCGCACCGGACTTCGCGCGCGCGGCATTGACGCAAGTCAATGATGTGTGTCGAGTTGCGGGGCGGTGTGTTGAGGACAGCGGGAAGAAAAAACCGGTCCGTCATTGACGGACCGGGGAGTGGCGCGGCCGTTATGCAATTTCTAGCGGCTGATTTATTCGACGTACTCGATTGAGATGCCCGGTAAAAACGGTGCGATCACGCCGGCTGGCGTGGTACTCAAGGCGGCGGCCAGGGCACCCAGGACCAACTCGCTGCCGGTGTTGACACCGCGCTCGACGATCACCCGGGCGGTTCCGACCAGGGTTGGACGGTCCGTTTCCAGTGCGCTCACTATCGCGCTGATGTCGTAAGCGCCTATTACGAGGCTGCGCTCGGTGAGATCCTTGATTGTAAAGTTCGGATCTAAGATTACGGTGTCCAGTGTGATCGTCCAGCCTTGCCCGTAGATTTGCCCCAGCTCATCATGAGCCATGGGTGTCATTTCTGCGTGAGCGGAAAAAGCGGACGAGGCCAAAAGCGCGCCTCCCGCCAGTAAGTGTCTGAATTTCATATGCAACCCCCAAACTTTGCCACGGTTTGTCGTCATCTTCCGGACCCGGGCGAGGTCTGCGTAGGCGGAATCCTCGCGTGGTCTGCTTTAAGTTATCGGCGGGGGAGAGGAATGATTGAGGAACATTTGGGCCGATTCGAGTAACCCAAAAGCTGATGAGAAATAAGACCGGCGCCTAGGCGCCGGTCTTCGGTTTATCTTAGCGATTTTGTGTTATGCCAACGCCTCGCGACAGGCTTTGACAACGGCTTGGCAAGCCTCCGCCATGTCGAGGCAAATAGGGTGTTTCTTACCGTGTTTGCGGCATTCCACTTCGCAGGCTTCACATACTTTGAGGCAAACCGCTGTCATGTCCGGCAACTGTTCGGCCTGATTGTGGGCCAGGGTGACCAATGTGTTGCATGTCGTGATGGTGTTTTCCACCAAGATGCCGCATTCCGCCAGGGTGGTATCACCGCCTTTGAACTCGCGGAAGATGTGAGCCAAGCACGCTTGACCCACGTTGGTGCATCGATTGGCTGCACGAATGAGCTCGCCATGTCTGGGGTTGCCGTGTCCGTGAGAATACCCTCCGGCCGGAGCGGCCAGCGCCGGTCCCGCAACCCCTAATACGGAGACTGCGCCCGCGCCGGCCAAAAGTAGGCGACGTGTGGGGTCGATGTCCGAATCGGACCCCGTCCGTTTTCCGCTAACGGTGTTCTGAACAATCTCACGTGACATGGGGATGTCCTCCTAACTCGGTGACATAGGGCGCGGTTGGCTAAATGCATCTCGGCGTTTTCAGTTTGCGCGGGATGTTCTGCCTGTTTCATGACCGAAGTCACGCCCGGCGTGAATCAGATCGGGTGGTTGAGTCGCGGAGATACTCATCCACCGCCCGGGCGCACTCGCGCCCCTCGTGAATGGCCCAGACCACCAAAGACTGGCCCCGTCGTTGATCTCCCGCTGCGAAAACGTTCTCCAACGAGGTTTGGTAACTCGGCGTATCGGCCAGCACATTACCTCGCGTGTCCAGGTCTACATTCAATTCTTCCAATAGCCCTGGATGGATGGGGTGCACAAACCCCATGGCCAACAGGACCAAATTGGTGGGAATGTCGAACTCGCTGCCAGCGACTTCCGCCATCTGCCAGCGTGCTCCTTGGCTTTGCCATGCCATGTGTACGGCTCTCAAGCCCCGAACATGTCCCGTCTGGTCAGTATCGAAGGCTTTGGTGCCTACGCTCCACAGTCGCTCGCATCCTTCCTCATGGCTGGTGGAGGTTCGAAGTTTGTGTGGCCAGTTGGGCCAGCTCAACAGTTTGTCTTCGTGCGAGGGCGGGCAGGGCATGATCTCGATTTGGGTCACCGATTGGGCGCCCTGGCGTACGGCGGTGCCGACGCAATCGGCGCCCGTGTCGCCGCCGCCGATCACCAATACGCGCTTACCTTCGGCGGTGATCTTCGGGCCGGCGATGGCCTCACCGCTGCTGCGCTGTTTCTGCTGACTTAAAAAATCCATGGCGAAGTGAACGCCATCGGCATCGCGGCCCGGTACGTCGAGATCTCGTGGCTGTTCGCAGCCAGCGGCCAGGACGACGGCATCGAAGCGGGCCAAAAGATCTGAGGCGCGGATGTCTTTCCCAACCACCGTATTGCGACGAAATTCGACCCCTTCGGCCTGCATCTGGGCCACCCGCCGATCGATCAAGCCGGGATCGAGCTTGAAGTCGGGTATGCCGTAGCGAAGCAAGCCGCCGATCTGGTTTCGTTTCTCGAATACCACCACGTTGTGCCCCGCGCGCGCAAGTTGTTGTGCGCAGGCCAAGCCGGCCGGCCCGGAGCCGACCACGGCCACTTGCTTGCCGGTCCGGCGAGGTGGGATTTCCGGGGTAATCCAGCCTTCTTTCCACCCGCGGTCGGCGAGAGCGGCTTCGATGGTGCGAATGGCCACCGGTGCGTCCTGCAAGTTCAGCGTACACGACGCCTCGCAGGGCGCCGGACAAACCCGTCCGGTGAATTCGGGGAAGTTATTCGTTGCCAGTAGGCGTTGCAGCGCGCGGTGCCAGTGTCCGCGGTAGGTTAGATGATTCCAGTCGGGGATCAGGTTATGGAGCGGGCAGCCGCTGTGACAGAACGGGATGCCGCAATCCATGCAGCGGGCGCCTTGATCCTGAAGTTCCTCTTCACTCAGCGGAATGCTGAATTCATGAAAGTGCTGAACCCGCTCACCGACTGGCGCGTAGGCCGGGTCGCGCCGCCGGATCTCCAAAAAGCCCGTCGTTTTACCCATGACTTTAGCCTCCCATCGTCAGGCTGACGCCGCTGCGTCGGGTGGGGCGGGCGTGAGCCTGCAGACGTTCCAACGCGTGGCGGTATTCGATGGGAATGATTTTGACGAAGCGGGGCATGAACTGCGTCCAATGCTCAAGGATGTCCGCGGCACGGTCGCTGCCGGTCAATTGGTGGTGCCGATGGATGAGGGCGTGGAGCTGTTCGGCATCCCGCTGCGTCATATGAGGACTGACGTCCACCCAGCCGTGGGTGGTGAGTTCGCCCCCGTGGTGTTCCAGTACCGTGCCGTGGGCTGCCTCATCGGCGATGGGTTCCAAATCCACCATCGCCAGGTTGCAGCGTTGGCGGAAATCGCCTGCTAAATCGAGTACATAGGCGATACCGCCGCTCATGCCCGCGGCAAAATTGCGGCCCGTTTCGCCCAAGACGACCACGAGACCGCCGGTCATGTATTCACAGCCGTGATCGCCCACGCCTTCGACGACTGCAATGGCGCCAGAATTGCGGACTGCGAAGCGCTCTCCGGCGATGCCGCGGATATAGGCCTCGCCGGATGTGGCGCCATAGAGCACGGTGTTGCCGACGATGATGTTGCTTTCCGCAGCCCGTCGATGCGTGGCGGGCGGGCGGATGATCAAGCGGCCGCCGCACAGACCTTTGCCGACGTAGTCGTTGGCCTCACCGGTCAGGTCCAGCGTGATGCCCGGTCCGACGAAAGCGCCGAAACTCTGACCTGCGCAGCCCGTGAGATTCACGTGCACCTTATCGTCGCTCAGCCCGGTTGCGCCATAGCGACGAGCAACTTCTCCCGAGAGCATGGCGCCGATACTTCGGTCGGTGTTACGGGCGGTCACCGACAGGGTGACCGGTCCCTCGCAATCGAAGGCTTTTTTGGCCGCTGCGATCAGTTGTCGATCCAACACCTCGCCGAGGTCGTGGTGTTGTGTCTGGCAGTGGGCGATGGGATCACCCGGCGTCAGCTTGGGGGGATGGAGAATCCTAGAGAAATCCAGGCCCCGGGCCTTCCAGTGGTCGAGCGCCGGTCGCATGTTCAGCCGCTCGCTGTGACCGACCATGTCGCTGAATCGGCGGTAGCCCAACTCGGCCATGATCGATCGGACCTCCTGGGCAAGAAACATGAAGAAACGAACCAGATCGTCCGGGGTGCCGGGGAATCGGCGTCGCAGTTCACCATCTTGGGTCGCGATGCCCACCGGACAAGTATTGAGATGGCATTTGCGCATCATGATGCACCCTTGGGCGATCAGTGCGGCGGTGCCGATGCCGAATTCGTCGGCGCCCAACAAAGCGCCGACGACGATATCGCGCCCGGTTCGGATGCCGCCATCCACTTGCACGGCGAGGCGGCCGCGCAAGCGATTGAGAACCAGTGTTTGTTGCGTTTCGGCCAAGCCGATTTCCCAGGGTGAGCCCGCGAAGTGAATGGAGGTCAGCGGGCTGGCGCCGGTGCCGCCTTCGTGGCCGGAGATGGTCAGGTGGTTGGCATGGGCTTTGGCCACGCCGGCGGCCACCGTGCCCACGCCCACCTCGGACACCAGCTTGACGCTGATGCGTGCCTCAGGGTTGACGTTCTTCAAGTCATAGATCAGCTGGGCCAGATCTTCGATGGAATAGATATCATGGTGCGGTGGCGGTGAGATCAGCCCGACGCCGGGAGTCGAATGACGTACCCGGGCGATGGCCTCATCCACTTTGTGTCCCGGCAGTTGACCGCCTTCGCCCGGTTTGGCTCCCTGCGCCATCTTGATCTGGATGTCCTTGGCATGGACCAGATAGTCGGCGGTGACCCCGAAGCGTGCTGAGGCGACCTGCTTGATGGCGGAGCTCATCGAATCGCCTTCGGGGGTTGGCTGGTAACGAATAGCGTCCTCGCCCCCCTCGCCGCTGTTCGACTTGGCGCCCAGCCGGTTCATGGCGATGGCCATATTGGTGTGCGCTTCCCAGGACAAAGATCCGAACGACATGGCGCCGGTGGCGAAGCGCTTTACGATCTCTTCGGCCGGTTCGACTTCGTCCAGGGGTACCGGCGGCCGGTCGAAGCGGAATTCGAACAGTCCGCGCAGATTTTTCAACTGAGCACTTTGATCGTTGATCGCCGCGGTGTACGCCTTGAACTGTTCAAAATCGCCCTTGCGCACCGCGTGCTGTAACAGGGAAACCGTCTGCGCGTTCCAGATGTGCGTCTCGCCTTGCATCCGATAGGCGATCTCACCGCCGGGGTCGAGGGCGTCTTTCAGCTCGGATGCACCGCCGAAGGCCCGACCGTGACGTTGCGCGGTTTCTGCAGCGATTTCGGCCAAGCCTACCCCTTCGATGGTGCTGTGGGTGCCCGTGAAGTAGCGCTCGATGAAGTCCGTCGACAGGCCGACGGCATCGAAAATCTGCGCGCCGCAGTAGGACTGGTAGGTAGAGATACCCATCTTCGACATCACCTTCAGGATGCCTTTGTCCACCGCCTTGATATACCGCTGATGTGCGTCCGCCTCGGCCACGGGTTCAGACAGGCCGGGCAGCAAGGCGGTCACGACGTCGAATACCAAATACGGATTGATGGCCTCGGCGCCGTATCCCGCCAGCAGACAAAAGTCGTGGACGCGCCGGGCCTCGCCCGTTTCTACTACCAGCCCGGACGCGGTTCGAAGGCCTTGGCGAATGAGATGGTGATGGACCGCCGCGGTCGCCAGTAGGGCCGGTATCGCGATCTGATCGGCGGCGACATCACGGTCCGAGAGGACCAGGATGTTGTAGCCTTCGCGCACGGCGTCGGTCGCTTGTTCGCAGAGCCGGTCCAAGGCCAATTGCATGCCGCCAGCCCCGTTTGAGGCCGGGTAGCACATGGACAAGGTCCGGGTTCGGAAGGCCCGGTCCAGATGGTGCTCGATGGCGCGGATCCGTTCCAGGTCGGTGTTGGAAAGAATCGGCTGCTTGACCGCCAATCGGCGCAGGTTCCCACCCGCGTTCAGATCGAGCAAATTGGGGCGCGGCCCGATGAAAGAAGTCAGGGACATGACCAATTCCTCGCGGATGGGGTCGATCGGCGGGTTGGTCACCTGGGCGAAATTTTGTTTGAAGTAGTCGGAGAGCAGTTTGGGTCGGTGCGACAAGACCGCCAAGGGAATGTCCTGCCCCATGGCACCGATGGGGTCTTGGCCCGTAAGCGTCATGGGTTCGAGAAAAAACTTGATGTCTTCTTCGGTGTAACCAAAAGCTTGCTGGCGGTCCAGCAGCGTTTGCCGGTCAGGCGCCATGCGGCCGATTTCCCGCGGCAATGTGTCCAACCAGGTCTGCGTTTGGTCGAGCCACTGTTGATAGGGCTTGGCGGTCGCCAGCTGCGCTTTAATTTCGCTGTCGTCGATGATTCGACCTTCCTCCAGGTCGATCAGAAACATTTTTCCCGGCTGTAGTCGCCATTTTTTGACGATGCGCTCCTCGGGGATGTCCAGTACTCCGGCTTCCGACGCCAGGATCACGCGGTCATCGTCGGTGATGACATAGCGTGCCGGACGCAGGCCATTGCGATCGAGGGTGGCACCGATCTGCCGGCCGTCGGTGAAGGCAACCGCGGCCGGTCCGTCCCACGGTTCCATGAGCGAGGCGTGGTATTCGTAAAACGCACGGCGCTGGGCGTCCATCAACGGGTTGCCGGCCCAAGCTTCTGGAATGAGCAGCATCATGGCATGAACCAGCGAATAACCCCCAGCCACCAGTAGCTCCAAAGCGTTGTCCAGGCAGGCCGAGTCGGATTTGGAGTAGCTGATTAGGGGCCAAATCTTACCCAGATCGGCGCCCATGACTTCCGAGCGCATGTTGTGGCGACGGGCGGTCATCCAGTTCACATTGCCGCGAAGTGTGTTGATCTCGCCGTTGTGACAGAGATAACGAAACGGTTGCGCCAAGGACCAGCGCGGCATGGTATTGGTGGAGAACCGCTGGTGAACCAGGGCCAGGGCGGAGGTTATCGCCGGGTCTTTCAAATCCGGGAAGTAGTGCTCGAGATCCTTTGCCAGGATCATGCCCTTATAGACC
This sequence comes from Pseudomonadota bacterium, assembly GCA_034189865.1. Classification (NCBI taxonomy): domain Bacteria; kingdom Pseudomonadati; phylum Pseudomonadota; species Pseudomonadota bacterium. The sequence goes on from JAXHTV010000008.1 coordinate 46,753, forward strand.
ACCGTTCGTGATGACAGGGAGACTATGTAGAAGTCTTCCTTGCCGGCGAAACCGGTTTGTTCGGTGGCGTGATAAGCCCGTTTGCGAATGACCAAAAGCTTGCGCTCGAAGCTGTCGGCATCCGGGCATTCGGGGCTCCGGGCGATGAATAGCTGTCGGATGACCGGTTCGCTGGCCCGGACCGAATCGCCAAGGCAGGTATTGTCGACCGGTAACTCGCGCCAACCGAGAATGCTTTGGCCCTCTTCCTCGACCAGTCGGGTCAATAGCGCTTCACAGGTCTCCCTGGCACCGGCTTCGGTGGGCAAGAACACCATGGCGACAGCGTAGTGACCTGGCGAAGGCAGTTGAATTCCGAGCGATTGGCACTCTCTGGCGTAAAAGTGATGGGGAACTTGAATCAAAATACCGGCGCCGTCGCCCGCCTTGGGGTCGGCACCCACTGCGCCACGGTGGGTGAGATTGCGCAGTACCGTCAGCCCCTGGCTGATGATGTCGTGGCTGGACTGGTTTTTGATGTGAGCGACAAAGCCGACGCCGCAAGCATCGTGTTCGAGATCGGGGTCATATAAACCCGCTCGGCGAAGCGGAGGGCGCTGCGCCATGATATGTCCTCCCGGAGCCAACTTTAACTCAGCCCATCCTCGACTGGATCGGCTTGTTTGAAGATGTACTTAATCCGTTCTTTCGATGAGCGTTCCATCCGCCATAATGCGCTCATAGAGCGCTTTAAATCGTGCTTTTTCCTCCCCGCAAAACAACACGTCCGGGCGTGGAGGCATCCTTCGGTCAATCAAACGCCAATCTTCCGGCGTGAAGGTTTTTTCCAGCATCGGGAATACCGCTTCTTCTTCATCTCGGAGATGCCCAATCTGTTTGATAAGGAAATTTTCCAGCGCTGATGAGTAGGCCTCGCGGGTTAACACTTCATCGTGGAGGAGGCCTTCGCTATGCTCTAGAAGATCGGTGGTGAGCTGTTTTATCTCGGCATGTTGCCCACTTAGTCGGCCGATAACCTCAGCCAATTCGTCGCTGCGATCCAAGTGATAAGTGAAGATCACTTCCTCCCGGGGGTGGTGATATTCGTCGGCATAACTGCGCAGATATTCCAGCGCCTCTACGATCAATTCTAGAAAAGGGTCGCCATCTTGCTGGATCAAATCCAACTCCTGTCGAAGGATGTTCAGGACCTTGGCGAAGTGGCGGTGGTCGGTGTGTAAGTCAACCATGGGATTGGACATTCGCGTTCCCCCTTCTCATCTGACCCACGCCATCCGGGGTTGCTCGCTGGGCGGGTGACGAATCGCTACGCGGTCTCGGCGCACGTTCCATCGTGGTAGTGGTGCGCCAATTGAGAACGCAGTTTGGCCAATAATCTAACATTGATGTTACGTGACCCCCCGTGATCTGAAAATGGCCAGATGGTCTACTTTTGATCTGACGCAAGATCAATGCCAATAGGATGGCGCCAAAACAAAAATTGTGTCTTGACGGTGTCTTGGCGATGCGTTGACGCGGGTGAGCTCGTTGTGTCGAATTTGATTAAGCATTCATTAAGGTCGGCGGATGTTCTCGCGATGCACTATGGTGGGGCATGGGCGCTTTTTTGGCGATCGGCCGCGAGCCGAACCAAGATTACGAATCCGAGTTGGTCAACAATCTGAAATCTAAAGACGTTTTCGTCAGATAATTCACTTGTGGGGGTGGCTCGGAACGGTTGGCATATTTTCTGCCAGGGTAAAGTCACTTGACCGTGTTCGCGGCCCTTAGCGGCTGGGGGCATAGGAACAACGAGGAACTGCGATATGTCGGGTAAGTTTCAGGACGAGCTTCGTCAACTATTGGGTTTGGAGACGGTGGACTATCGCTATGGTATGTCACACCAGGAGCTATTAGCAGCGGCGGTAGCGCACGACCGCGGACGTATCCGCCCAGATGGTCCCGACGATGAGCACAAGGCCTACGCTACCAAACTCGGCCTGGATGGGCCGCTGATTTATTACACCGATCCTTCCTGCACCGGACGCCCTGTCAACGACACGTTCGCCGTTGCTTGGCCGGAAATCGAATCGAAAGCGTGGTGGAAACCGGACTTCAAGCAGTTCGACCCTGATCGGTTCATGCCCCTACTCAGGCGGGTCTCGAATCACCTCAACCAAAGACGCAGCCGTTTATATGTTCAAGACGTCTATTGCGGCTGGGAGCAGGAACATGCGGTCCCTTATCGGTTCGTGGGTGAATACGCGACCCACGCGATGTTCGCCCGAACCATGTTCCCCAAGCATTTACCGGAATCGATGTCCCATCGCGAGTCGTTCCGCTGGACCATGCTCAATGTCCCGTCTTTCCATTGCATACCCGAACGTGACGGCACCTTGACTGAGCGTGCGGTGATTGTGGATTTTCGTCATCGCATCATTTTGGTGCTGGGGCGCGCCGACTACTGCGGCGTTATCAAAAAGAGCATGTTCACGGTAATGAACTTCCAGCTGCCGGAAATTCAGGAACTGTCTATGCATTGTTCCGCCAATGTGGGCTCGGGCGGCGACGGAGCCATTTTGTTCGGGCTGTCCGGTACCGGCAAAACCACCTTGTCTGCCGATCCCAATCGGCTGCTGATCGGTGATGACGAGCACGCCTGGACCGGCGAGGGTATTTCGAACTTTGAGGATGGCTGTTACGCCAAGCTCATCAATCTCGACAAACAGGCAGAACCGATTATTGCGGCGGCGTTGTCGATGCCGGGTACGCTCATCGAAAACGTGCCACCGTTGCCGCACAAACCGCTATCCGAGACCGATCCGCAGGATTTGAACTTGGATGATGCAAGCATCACCGAGAACACGCGTTTCGCCTATCCGCTCAGCTGCAATCCCAATGTCGCTGACGGCGGCCGTGGTCCTCATCCGAATACCATCGTGTTGTTGACGGCCGACGCGTTTGGAGTGCTGCCACCGATATCGGTCCTTGAGCCGGAGGATGTGATGTACCACTTCGTTAGTGGGTATACCAGTAAGTTGGCGGGAACCGAGGTGGGCGTCACTGAGCCCAAGGCCGCGTTCAGTGCCTGTTTCGGGGCTCCGTTCATGTCTCGTCAACCGTCCGTTTATGCCCGAATACTGGCGGATAAGATGCATCGGCACGAGGCGCGGTGTGTCATGTTGAATACGGGTTGGTCGGGGGGACCCTATGGGGTCGGACGGCGCATGCCCATTGCCCATACCCGAGCCATGTTGGATGCGGCGCTATCCGGTGATTTGCACCAACCTGGAACGGAGTATCACACCGATCCCTACTTCAATCTCAAAGTCCCGAAGCTGTGTCCGGATGTGCCGCCGGAAGTTTTGGATCCGCGGAGCACCTGGTCCGACGAGGGCGAGTACGAACAGTTTGCAAGCCGCTTAAGAGATATGTTCCGCGAGAATTTCGAACGCAAGAAATTCAATGAGCTCGGCGTCGACCCGGTCATGTGACGCGCTTACCCGAGCGTTGTGATGGTTTTGGCGGTGCACAGGAGAGATGAGCACGATGACGCAAAAACACGATAGCGTGTTCATCAGTAGTGCGCAGGCAGGGACGACCTATGAGGTTGAGGCCGTACCCCAGCTTCCACTGATCTTGGAGCGCCTACGTGAGCTGGCTGGGGACCTCTATTACAGTTGGGCCATTGAGGTTCGCCAGCTTTTTCACAACCTGGATCGGGATTTGTGGGTCCAGGTGGGTCATAACCCCAAGTTGTTTTTGCGTCGTGTTGCCCAAGCCAAGCTGAACGAAGCGGCCTGTGATCCGTTGTTTCTCGAAAACTACCACCGGATCCTTTCTGCATACGATTCCTACCTGGAAAACCCACCGAGGGCCGATGTCCAACGTTTTCTGAATCCGGAGACGGATTTGGTGGCCTATTTCTGCGCCGAGTTCGGTTTTCACGAAAGTTTGCCCATGTATTCCGGTGGGCTGGGGATTCTCGCTGGCGATCACTGCAAGGCGGCCAGTGACTTGGGCTTGCCATTTTTCGCCGTTGGGCTGCTCTACGGGTACGGCTATTTCACTCAGACGATTGATGCATTCGGCAATCAAATTGCCAGTTACACCCCATCCAACTTCGGCAACCTGCCGATTTCCCAGGTTTTGGATGTCGAGGGAGAACCCTTGGCAGTTCATCTGGATATGCCCGACGGCCGGGTGTCCGTGCATGTGTGGGCGGTGCGAGTGGGCCACATTCGCCTATATCTGTTGGATACGGATGTGCCGGGGAATGCCCCGCAATACCGTCGGATCACCTCTGAGCTTTACCCTGGCGATAGTGAAAAACGTTTTCAGCAAGAGCTGGTGTTGGGCGTCTGCGGAGTCCGTGCTTTGCGCACGCTAGGGCTCTCGCCCACGGTGTGGCACATCAACGAGGGACATCCCGCTTTTCAAATTCTGGAGCGCTGCCGGGAATATGTGGCACAAGGTTTGAGTTTCGATGCCGCCTTGGAAGCCGTTGCAACCACCACGGTCTTCACCACGCATACGCCGGTACCGGCGGGACACGATGTTTTCCACCAAGGATTGGTTCAGCATTACTTCTCGACTTTCGCCGCAGAGATGAATGTCTCTATGGATCGGCTACTGGAGTTGGGGGTGGGCCCGGGTGGTCAAGGCGGTTTCAATATGACTGCGCTGGCGACGCGTGGCTCCCGCTTTCAGAATGGGGTCAGCCGCATTCATGGGGAAGTCGCTTCGCGCATGTTGGGTTTCATCTGGCCCCGAGTCCCACGTGAAGAGAACCCGGTGCGTTATGTCACCAACGGCGTTCACGTTCCGACCTTTCTGGCTTTTGAGTGGCAGGTGCTGTTCGATATGACATTCGGTCGGGAATGGCGTCGGCAGTTGACATCGGAATCGTTTTGGGAGCGCGTCGACGAGATGCCCGATTATCGGTATTGGAGTACCCGGCAGTCGCTTAAGTCGGAGTTGTTGCGTGATGTGCGGCGTTTGGCGGTGCGTCAATTCCAGCGTAACGGCTTCAGCGAGCTCGAGATCGAGCGGCACACGCAAAATCTTTCGCCCGGTGATAACGATATTTTGATCGTGGGATTCGCCCGTCGGTTCGCCACCTATAAGCGGGCAAACTTGCTGTTCTCCGACCTGGAGCGCTTGATCCGAATCGTATCGAACAGCGAACGGCCTGTGTTGTTTCTATTTGCCGGCAAGGCGCATCCGAAGGACTTGCCCGGCCAACACCTGATCCAGTCGATCTACGATCTGTCTCGGCGGCGGGAGTTCGTCGGAAAACTGATTTTGTTGGAAGGCTACGATATGGCGTTGGCGCGCAAGCTGGTTGCCGGCGTCGACATTTGGTTGAACACGCCCGAGTACCCGCTGGAAGCCAGTGGGACGTCCGGACAGAAAGCCGCTATTAACGGCGCGGTCAACCTGAGCGTGTTGGACGGCTGGTGGGCGGAGGGTTACAACATGCGCAATGGCTGGGCGATTGCACCGCATATCACGCCGCACACTGATCCTGCCACGCGCGACCGGTTCGAAGCACAAGCCTTATTGGATATTCTGGAGCATCAGGCCATACCGCTCTACTATGAACGCAACGGCCACGGTTATTCGGAGGGCTGGGTGTCTGTTTCCAAGGCATCGATGAAATCCACCATACCCCGCTTCAACGCCTCACGTATGGTCCTGGACTATGTCAGGGATCACTACAGCCCAGCCAGCCACGCCGCCGTTCGGCTGCGACATGACGAGGGCGCGAGCGCCCAGCAGTTGGCGGAGTGGAAGCGACGTATCGAGGCGGGTTGGGACCAAGTCCAGGTTAGACGGGTCGATGGTGTGCTCACCGAATTGCCTGCAGACAAAACCCTGCCTATTCGCATCATGGTCCGGCTGGGCGGGTTGCGTGTGAGTGATGTCGCGGTGGAGTGTGTGTTGGGCGTCAAAGAGGATGGCGGGGATTTTACCATTCATCGGCGCATTCCCTTATGCGCGATGGGGGGTGAGAGCGCAGACGAGGAGTTGTTTTCCGTCGACCTAACACTACCCTTATCCGGACTCCAGCACTACAAACTACGGGTCTATCCACGCCACGAACTGATGATTCACCCGCTGGAATCCGGGCTTTTAACTTGGCTCTAGCAGGCAAAATCAATAACGGAAGGAGTGTCCCCATGGCACTGTCTTTGTTTTGTCATCAAGCAGGGCCACGCTGGTGGTCATTGATATGGATGTGGGGCGAAGGCGGCGTATGAATCAAGTGACGGATGCCAATTTGCCAGTCGATCAGGTGCTTGCATCGCACAAGTACGATCCCAATGCGTTATTGCAGATTCTCATCGACCTACAAGCCATCGGCGGCTGGCTGCCGCCCGAATGGCGGGAACAGGTCGCCCAAGCGCTCAAGGTCCCGCGGATTGAATTGGAGGGTGTGGCCGCGTTCTACAGCTTTCTGCGTCTTCAACGTCCTGCGACTTACGAGGTGTTGGTCAGCGACAATATCACCGACCGGATGCTGGGCAATACGGATTTGATCAATCGCCTGTGCAGTAACCTTTCGGCCACCATCGGTGAGATACGTTCTGACGGACGCGTTCGCGTGGCGACGACGTCCTGTACCGGCATGTGTGATCAAGGGCCGGCTGCGCTGATCAACGGCCGTGTCGTGACGCGCCTGAACACCGCTCGGGTGGATGAAATCGCCCGATTGATTGATTCCGAAGTGGCAGTGGAGCAATGGCCGAGCGAACTGTTCGAAGTGAGCAGCCAGATTCAGGTCGCCGGCCCGACGCTGTGTGCCGATTTTGACAACGGTCAGGCCATTCAGGCCGCGTTGCAGTATGGGCCGGCCGGTATCCTCGATGAGTTGGGCCAAGCCAAGCTGCGAGGACATGGCGGCGCGGGTTTCGTTACCGCGAACAAATGGCAATTCTGCCGTAATGCGCCAGGGGATGAAAAAATCGTCGTCTGCAACGCCGATGAAGGTGAGCCGGGTACCTTTAAGGATCGGGTTTTACTGCACAGCTTTGCCGACCGGGTGTTTGAAGGGATGACTGTATGCGCACACGTGCTCGGCGCCCGAAAAGGTTTTCTCTACCTGCGCGGCGAATATGCCTATCTGTGCCCGAGTCTCGAATCCGTGTTGAGCCGACGTCGCGCCGCAGGATTGTTGGGGCGCAATGTGGGGGGCTGCGATGGCTTCGATTTCGATATCCAGATTCACCTGGGGGCGGGCGCTTACATTTGTGGCGAAGAGTCGGCGTTGATCGAGTCTCTCGAAGGACATCGAGGGGTGCCGCGGATTCGCCCGCCCTTTCCGGTGACCAGCGGCTATCGGCATCGACCGACGGTGGTCAACAACGTGGAAACTTTCGCCAACGTCGCGCGTATCGCGGTCCAGGGTGGCGCCACCTTTGGCCAGCTGGGAACGGCGGAATCCACCGGCACGAAAGTGCTGAGTGTGAGCGGCGATTGCACCCAACCCGGGCTCTACGAGTATCCCTTTGGCGTTACGGTCTCGCAGGTGCTGGCCGATTGCGGAGGTAGCGACGCGCAAGCGGTGCAGATTGCAGGAGCGGCCGGCACCCTGGTGCCGGCGAGCGAGTTCCATCGCCGAATCGCCTATGAGGATCTCGCCACGGGTGGTTCGTTCATGGTGCTCGGTCCGCAGCGGGATGTGCTGGACGCGGTGCGTAACTTTGCCCACTTTTTCGCCCACGAAAGTTGCGGGTTTTGCACGCCTTGTCGGGTTGGCACGTCGTTAGTTCGCGATTTGGTTGAAAAGGTCTTCAACGGCCACGGCACTCAAGCGGATCTGGACGAACTTCGCCGCATCGGCGAACTCATGCAGCGCACGAGCCACTGTGGTCTGGGTCAAACGGCGGCCAACCCGATTCTTCAGACGCTGGATCAGTTTCCCCAAGCCTGGTTACAACGATTATCGACCACCGCCTACGAACCGTCTTTCGATCTGGATCAGGCGCTAAGTGCCTCGAGACGAATCACCGGGCGCCATGACGCCGGTTCCCACATTTGAGTCGGTGCCGGCGGTGAGTCAAGGGAACAAATGATGAGTGACGACAAACACATCACAATCGATGGCCGGCAAATACCGTTTGAACCGGGCCAGACGATTATGGATGCGGCCCTGGCGGCCAAGGTCTATATCCCACACCTGTGCCACAACCCGGAGTTTTCGCCCCACGGCAGTTGTCGGGTTTGTTCGGTCCGTCTCGGCGAGCGTATGGTTGCCGCCTGCGCAACACCCGCGGCGCCGGGTCAGGTGATCGACAGCGAAGCCGAGGACATCCGGGAGATGCGGCGGCAACTGTTGCAGATGCTGTTTGTCGAGGGCAATCACGTCTGTCCCGCGTGCGAGAAAAGCGGGGCTTGTCAGTTGCAGGCGGTTGCTTACTACTGTGAGATGCTCTCGCCCCATTTCAAACACTTCTTCCCCAAACGGCCCATCGATGCCAGTCACCCGGATGCGATCATCGATTTCGATCGCTGCATTCTTTGCGAGCTGTGCGTGCGCGCCAGCCGCGACGTGGATCAAAAAAATGTCTTCAGCGTGAGCGGGCGTGGTATCGATGCCCATTTGACCGTGAATTCGCCGTCGGGCCAATTGGGCGATTCGGATTTCGATATCAACGACAAATCGGCCCAGGTTTGTCCGACGGGCGCGATTCTGCCGAAGCACAAAGGGTATGAGGTGCCGATCGGGTCGAGGTTGTACGATCAAGAGCCCATCGACCAGGTGGGCGACGTTGCCGCAGCTCAGAGTCGTAAGGGGGGGAAGCCATGACCAAGCCGACGCTTGCGACCTGTTCCCTGGCCGGCTGTTTTGGTTGCCACATGTCGTTTTTGGATATCGACGAGCGAATCATCGATCTGGTCGACCGGATTCAGTTCGACGCCAGCCCACTGACCGATCTGAAACGGATTCAAGGGCGGGTGAATATCGGTTTGGTGGAAGGGGGCGTTGCCAATGCGGAAAACGTCCATGTCTTGCAGCATTTTCGCCAGCATTGCGACGTCTTGGTGGCGATCGGCGCGTGCGCGATCAATGGCGGGATTCCCGCCATGCGCAACAAATTCGAACTGGAAGACTGTCTCAAGGAGTCTTATCTGGATGGTATCGGTGTGGCGGATCCGCAAATTCCCAACGATCCGGAAATTCCGCTGCTGCTGGACCAGGTTCATCCGATTCACGAAGTGGTGAAAATCGACTATTTCTTGCCGGGTTGCCCCCCATCCGGGGACGCGATCTGGACCTTCTTGATGGAGTTGCTGGACGGCCAGGACATCAAATTTCCCTATCGGCAAATTCATTATGACTGAGGGCGCGTCATGACGTCGGAATTGGAAACCACCGAAAACCGGGACAACCTCACCCGGGTGGTCATTGAGCCGGTCACCCGGGTTGAGGGGCATGGCAAAGTGACGCTGCTGCTGGACGATCAGAACCAGATTCGCCAGGCACGCTTGCATATCGTTGAATTCCGCGGGTTCGAGAAGTTCATTCAGGGGCGCCCGTACTGGGAAGTTCCGGTGCTGGTGCAGCGGCTGTGCGGTATCTGTCCGGTGAGTCATCAGTTGGCCGGCGGCAAGGCCGTGGACATGCTCGTTGGCGCGTCGCAGCTGACGCCCACGGCCGAGAAAATCCGCCGGCTCATGCATCTCGGGCAGACCCTGCAATCCCATGCCACGCATTTTTTCCACCTGGCCTCCCCCGATTTGCTGTTCGGCTACGATGACGAAGTGGCGCACCGCAACATCATCGGTGTGATTGCCGACCGGCCGAATGTCGCTCTCCAGGGCGTGAAGCTGCGTAAGTACGGTCAGGAAGTTATCCGGGTCTGTTCCGGCAAGCGGGTTCACGGTACTTGCGCCATTCCCGGTGGCGTGAACAAATCCTTGAGCATCTCGGAGCGCGATGAGCTGCTGGCCGATGTGGATCAGATGATTGCTTGGGCCGGTGAGGGCGTGAGACTGATTCGCAATATTTACGAAGCCAGTCGAAACTACTACGAGAACTTCGGCCTGATTCGATCCAACTTCATGGCGCTCACCCGCCCGGACGGGGCCCTGGAGCTGTACCACGGCGGGTTGCGCCTGACCGATGCGCAAGGGCAGGTGCTGTTCGATCATCTCGACTATGTGGATTACGAACAGTACATTCAGGAACAGGTCAAGCCTTGGACCTACATGAAATTTCCGTTTATCCGCAGCCTCGGGCCGGACGACGGTTGGTACCGGGTCGGTCCGCTGGCCCGAGTGAACGCCTGTGACTTTATCGACACGCCGTTGGCGGAGGCCGAACGGGTTGCATTCAAAGCGCTTGCGGGCGCTGAACCCATGCACGGCGCCCTGGCCTACCATTGGGCGCGGATGATTGAGGTACTGCATTGTGCCGAGGCGATCAAAGTCTTGCTGCACGACCCGGATGTGTTAGGGCAAGAGTTGCGTACCACCGGCACGCTGCAATCCGAAGGGGTGGGGGTGATTGAAGCGCCCCGAGGCACTTTGTTCCATCACTACCGAATCGACGAACAGGGGTTGGTGACCAAGGCTAATTTGATCGTGTCCACCACCAACAACAACCAGGCGATGAACGAGTCTGTGCGCCAGGTGGCGAGCCGTTATCTCAACGGTCGCGAGTTGACCGAACCCTTGTTGAACCAGATCGAAGTGGTGATTCGCGCTTACGACCCGTGTCTATCCTGCGCCACCCACGCCCTGGGCAGGATGCCGCTTAAAGTGGAATTGGTCCAGGCGGACGGCACCGTGGTCGACGCCTTGAGCAAGAGCAGTACTGGCGATATTGCCCGGATGGTGTGATGGCCGGTCTCTTCGCTCCGGCGTTGGTCTTTGCCTACGGGAATCCGAGCCGGGGCGATGACGCGCTGGGTCCCGAATTTGCCCGCTGGCTGGCGACAGAAGACACGTCGGGCCAGGGCTTCTCCGGCGTGGAGCTGTTAACCGATTTTCAGCTACAGCTGGAGCACACCCTGGATATGCTCGGACGGCGCTTGGTTCTATTTGTGGATGCCAGCGCCAGCGGGCCAGACCCCTATGCTTTTTTCCCCGTCCAGGCGGAGCGCGATTTCGGATACACCAGCCACGCCTTGGCGCCTGCGACCTTGTTGGCTGTGTTTCAAGGCGTTCATGCCGAGGCTCCGCCGCCTTCGTTTGTGCTGGCCATTCGTGGCTATGGTTTCGAGCTGGGCGAGCCCTTGAGCGCCCAGGCCCGAAGTAATCTGGAGGCGGCTAAGCAGTTTGCCGAGCGACTGCTCACCGACCCGGATCCGCTGCGTTGGTCGGACTTGTGCGGCGAGGCGCCTAAGGCGCAGGGAAGATTCGGGGTTGCGGCAGGCTAAAGCGTTCGCCTTCTAGCGTGTCCAGTCTGGCGATTCGGCCAAAAGTTGGCGCAAGGTCCGCGTGAACCGGTCGATGTCGACCCGCGAATTGTGGACGCCTACCGATATCCGAAGCACCCCCGGCTCTCCCAGATCATCCAAGGTCCACGGCGCGTTGAAGCGTCCGTAGCGGACCGCGATTCCTGAATCAGCCAATCGCTTGACGCATTGAGCGCCATCGATCGACGGCGGTAGACGAAAAGCCAGGGTGCCGGCCTGTTCTTCCACCGGGCCGCCGGTCAGTGTGCGAAGCACTTTGAGCTCACCCACCGAATGGTATAGATGGCTCAAAAGCGCCGTTTCGTGCTCGGCGACAGCTGCGTAGCCATCCAAGTATTGCTGTCTGCGAGGCCTGGTTTGATTATCCGCCAGGCGGGCATAGAAATCGGCCACCGCCGTGGCGGCATAGGTTTGGGCGTAGTCGAAACTATCAGCCTGCAACCGCTCATTCACGGACCGCGGGGCCGTGGGTGCGATGGCCAGCAAGGCGAGTTGCGGGCCGTAGCATTTGAACAAACTCAGGGCGTAATAGTCGGCGCCGATTTCGCTCAGTTGCACCGGCCGATGCGCTGCGAGGGCGGTGCCATCCACGCACACAGGAATGCCATGGGCGTGCGCTTCCCGGACGATATCCGCCACCGGCTGTATCGCGCCGGTGACGTGACTCGCGTGGGTCATGCAGATCAGGCGGGTTTTGCCCGGTGTGATGAGCGACCGCAGTTGGTCCGCCTCCAGGCGGCCATGATCACCGGCAGACCACCAACGAACGCGGACTCCCTGTCGTTTCAAGGCCAGCCAGGGGTTGGCGTTGGCCATGTGCTCCAGCCGGCTGACGATCACCTCATCTCCCACTGACCAATCATCAGCCAAGGCGTCGGCGAGGTGCCTGAGTAGGGTCGTGACGCTTTGTCCGGCAACCAGGGTGGTTCCGGCGGAGCCGTCCAGCCAGCGGCAAAGGTGATTCAACGACGCTTGGATGACCCGGTGGGCCCGACCGGAGCGGTGATACGGCCCGCCCAATTGGGCGCGTGCTCGATGGCAAAATCGGCTATAGCGTTCAACGCACGCCCGCAAGATGGGTGTACCGGCCGCATTGTCCAAAAATACCGGCTCGCCCGATTCCAGCAGATCACTGGGATGGGTCAGCGGCCTCCGGCCGTTGGCGCCGGTTTGGCTCGGGTGGCTCGGCTGATCTATGCTTGGATCCATTTGCGTCAGCTGTCTCTACGTGGTGGTCGAACCGTCGGCCGGAAGGGCGTCAGGTCTATCGACCACGCGCTCGAAATCGAGGAGTGAATGGATATCATGACTGAGAATATCAAGGATCAGTTTAATCTCGAAGGTAAGGTGGCCATCGTCACCGGCGCCAGCAAAGGCATTGGCGAAGGGATCGCCTTGGCGTTGGCGCAGTTCGGTGCTCGGGTGGTGATTAGCAGCCGCAAGCAGGAAGCGGTCGACGAGGTGGCGAACCGGTTTAAAGAGGCGGGTTTGGAAGCGACCGGCGTGGCGGCCCATATGGGCGATATGGCGCAGGCGCGCGCTTTGGTGGACCGAACGGTCGAGATCTACGATGGCGTCGATATCATCGTCAACAATGCGGCGACCAATCCGGTTTTCGGGCCGATGGTCAACGCCGACGAAGGCGTGTTCGGCAAAATTATGTCGGTGAATGTGCAAGGTCCCTTGGAGTTGTCGAAGCAGGCGCTGCCTATCATGCGTCAACGCGGCGGGGGTTCCATTATCAATATCGCCAGCGTCGGCGGTTTACATCCCGAGCGCATGCTGGGCCTTTACAGTGTGAGTAAATCGGCCCTGATCAGTTTGACCAAAGTGATGGCCAAGGAGTGGGGCGGTATGGGCGTTCGGGCCAACGCGATCTGTCCCGGTCTGATCAAGACCAAGTTCAGCCAGGCGCTTTGGCAAAACGAGCAGTTGGTAAAACAGGCTTTGGCCATGGCACCGATCAATCGCATCGGAACGCCTGAAGACATCGCGGGTTTGGCCGTCTTTTTGGCCTCCAATGCATCGGCTTATTGCACCGGTGGCGTGTATGTGGTGGACGGAGGCATGACGGTCTGATCGGCCAGTTTGGCTGGGGCTGGTGTCAGGCCGGCGTCGGCGCTGAGTCGTCGGCGGCCGGCTGCGGATTCTGGATGAAGCCGAAGCGTTGGGGTACTTCGCCGGCGCGGATGGGTCGGACCGCGACGCGCTGTTCGCCGTAACCCAGGACAATCACCGTCTCGGCGTCTTGCGACATGAGCCGCTCAATGCGGTCGGCCAGCTCACGGTCGGTTAGCGGCTGGCCATCTTCGTCCAGCATGCAGGATGTCAAAGCGTCCAGGTCGCGATCGTCCAACACGCCGATGCCGAGCTCCGTTTCCAACAACAGCGAGCCTTCCTGGTCCATCCAGCTGCTGACGATCCGTTGGACTTCGATTCCGGTATGGCTTAGCAGGGAGCCTGGGCTGCCGGCGTTCCGTCCGCCGGCCAGGTGATAAACCCAGGGTGTATAGGCCAGCGCCACGAAGACCTTTTGTGGTCCATTTTGGAAGTACCACGCCCCGTGCTCGTCGCACAGGTAGTTGCGGGCAATGAACGCGATCGTTCTCTCGTGTCGCAGCAAGCGACCTTCAAGCAACCAACGGCCCCGTCGGTCCAGTGATAACCAGTGATATGCGGCCGGTACATTGGGCCATTTTTTCATTGCCAGTCGTACGCTTTCGTCCATGATTCTCGAGCGGTATCACCTTGCTGGGGTCAGGGTTGCTCAGCCGCGCAGCTCCCGGCGCAGGATTTTACCCACGTTTGATTTCGGGAGCTCGGACCGGAATTCGATGACTTTGGGTACTTTATAGCCCGTTAAGTATTGGCGGCAATGGGCGAGGATTTCTTCCTCGGTGAGATCGTCCCGTTTCGGGACGATCACGGCTTTGACCACCTCGCCGGATTTTTCATCCGGAATGCCCACCACGCCGGCTTCGAGTATATCCGGGTGCATGGCCAGGACATCCTCGACTTCATTCGGGAAGACGTTAAAGCCCGAGACGACAACCATGTCTTTCTTCCGGTCGACCAAGCGGAAAAAACCGTCGTCGGCCATGAGTCCCATGTCGCCGGTGTGTAGCCAACCGTCGGGAGCGAGCACTTTGGCAGTCTCCTCCGGCCGATTCCAATACCCCTTCATCACTTGCGGTCCGCGAATGCAGATTTCGCCGACTTCGCCTGCCGGCAGCGGCTGGCCCGCCGGATCGAAAATCGCCAGTTCGGTGGAGGGCAGGGGCAGGCCGATGGAGCCGTTATATTCCGCCAGGTCCGGGGGGTTGATGGTGGCCGCCGGGGCGCTTTCCGTCAGGCCATAAGCCTCCACCAGGGTGACCCCCGTAACGGCCTTCCACCGTTCGGCAACGGCGCGTTGCACCGCCATGCCGCCACCCAAGGCCATACGAAACGACGAGAAGTCCAACTGCTGAAACTGCTCGTTCTGAAGCAGGGCGTTGAAGAGTGTGTTCACGCCCGTGAGCGCGGTGAACTTCAGCTTGGAAAGCTCCTTGACGAAGGCCGGGATGTCTCGTGGGTTGGTGATGAGGACATTGAACCCGCCCAGATGCATGTAGGTGAGACAGTTCGCGGTCAACGAGAAGATGTGGTAAAGCGGTAGCGCCGTGATGATTGTGTCTTCACCGACTCGGGTGTGCGGCGAAATCCAGGTCGAGGCTTGGAGTACATTCGCGACCATATTGCCGTGGGTGAGCATGGCTCCTTTGGAAACACCCGTGGTGCCCCCGGTGTACTGCAAAAATGCCAAGTCGTCGTGATTGAGCTGTGGCGGCTTGAAGGGTTGCGTTCGGCCTTCCGCTAAGGCACGCCGCAGCGGCACGGGATCTTTCAGCTGCCAGTCGGGAACCATCTTACGAACGCGCTTAACGACAAAATTAACCAGCGCCCGTTTCGGAAAGGGCACCAGATCGCCGATCTGTGTGGTGATAACGCGATCAAGCTTCACCCGGTCGATGACTTGTTGGACCACGTGAGCGAAGTTCTCCAAGACCACGATTGCGCGGGCGCCCGCGTCGTTCAGTTGGTGTTCCAGTTCCCGGGCGGTATACAAAGGGTTCACGTTGACCACGACCATGCCGGCCCGAAGAATACCAAACAAGGCGACCGGGTATTGCAGCACGTTGGGCATCATGATCGCGACACGGTCGCCTTTGTTCAGACCTAAAGAACTTTGCAAATAGGCCGCGAATTCCCGGCTGAGCCGGTCGACATCGGAGAACGTGAGCGGCGAGCCCATGTTGGCGTACATGGGGCGGTTGGCGAACCGATTCACGCTGTGTTCGAACATTTCGGCTAGCGACGCGTACTGTGTTGGGTCGATATGTTCCGGAATGCCGGTGGGATACTGAGCCAACCACGGTTTGTTCATGTCTTTTGTTTTCTCCACAATCCGATACACGGGCACATTCGCATTCATTATGAATGCTCTCAACCGATTAGGTTTCCGGGTGGCGCGGAGGCGAACCCATTGATTCTTCAGAGCTTAGACTTGGGCGGCCAGTCGTGTTGCCTGGTCGATCGCCCGCTTCGCGTCCAGTTCGCTAGCCACATCGGCACCTCCAACGAGATCGACCGCAAGTCCCGCTGCCTTGAGTGGCTCAGCCAACGAACGCAGTGATTCCTGGCCGGCACAAATCACAATGGTGTCCACCGGTAAGGTTTGGTGATCATCGTTGACCTGGATATGTAAGCCCTGGTCGTCGATGGACTCGTAGCGGACGCCGGTCCATATTTTCACGCCGCGCAGCGACAGTGTTTCCCGATGGGCCCAGGCGGTGGTTTTTCCGAGTTTGCTACCCACTTTCCCTGACGAGCGCTGGAGAAGGTGAATGGTTCGTTGGCCGCTATGCGTCTGGACTTTTTTGCTCGCCAGACCGCCGCGAATCGACAAATCGGTGCTCACGCCCCATTCGGCGAAGAACGCATCGGTATCCAACCCAGGAGAGGGTTCACCAGCCCGGTGACTGAGGTAATGCGCCGTGTCGACCCCAATGCCGCCCCCGCCGATCAGCGCCACGCGCGCGCCCACGGGTTTTCGATCCGTCAGGGCGTCAACGTAAGTGATGACGCTGGGGTGCTCGATCCCCGGGATCTGCGGAACTCGCGCCGTAACGCCCGTGGCCAAAATGACCCGATCAAATCCGCCACTGGTCAAGGATTGCAAAGTGGCTTCGGTGTTCAGCCGGACAGTGACTTTCAGTCGTTGCAGTCGATGGGAGAAGTAGCGAATGGTTTCATGGTACTCCTCTTTTCCCGGAACCCGTCGGGCGAGCTTGAATTGCCCGCCCAACTCGTCGCTGGCTTCGAACAGTGTGACGCGGTGTCCCCGTTCGGCGGCGACAGTGGCATAGGCCAGTCCGGCCGGTCCGCCGCCTACGATGGCGATGTGCTGTGGACGACCCATTTCCGCATAGTTCAATTCGGTTTCGTGGCAGGCTCGGGGGTTGACCAGGCAGGAAGTCATGCGTCCCGAGAACGTATGATCCAGGCAGGCTTGGTTGCAGGCGATACAGGTGTTGATCTCCTCGACGTGGTTGTCCCGCACTTTTTGCACGAAGTGCGAATCGGCCAGCATGGGGCGGGCCATGGAAACCATATCGGCGACACCATCGGCCAATAGCCGCTCGGCGACGTCAGGCATGTTGATGCGGTTACTGGCGATCACCGGAATGCCCACCGCCGCTTTTACCCGCCCGGTGGCAAAAGCAAATGCGGCGCGGGGGACCATGGTGGCGATGGTGGGAATCCGTGCTTCGTGCCAGCCGATCCCGGTATTGATCAGGCTGGCGCCGGCGGCTTCGATGGCTTGCGCCAGTTGGACGATTTCCTGCCCCGTGCTGCCGTCTGTGACCAAGTCCAGCATGGACTCGCGATAAATCACGATAAACTCATTGCCGACACGATCTCTGACCCGTTGCACGATCGCCGTGGGAAAGCGCATCCGGCCTTCGAAGCTGCCGCCCCATTGATCATCCCGTTGATTGGTGCGCGGTGCCAACCATTGATTGATGAGATAACCCTCGGAGCCCATGATCTCAACGCCATCGTAGCCGGCGTAGCGCGCCAATTCGGCCGCCTGAGCGAAATCGTCGATGGTTTGTTCGACCTCCTCGGCGGTCATGGCATGGGGTTTGAAGGGGTTGATGGGCGCTTGGATGGCCGAAGGGGCGGCCGACTTGGGGTTGTAAGCGTAGCGACCGGCGTGGATGAGTTGCAGGGCGATCTTTCCGCCCTCGTCATGCACCCGCCGGGTGATGACGCGGTGTGCTTCGGCTTCTTCCTCGGTGGTCATTTTGCGAGCGCCCATGGCCAAAGCGCCGGTGGCGTTGACGCCAAACCCGCCGGTGACAATCAGGGCCACGCCGCCCCGAGCGCGCTCGCCGTAGAATTGCGCCATTCGCTCGAATCCATGTCGGGCTTCTTCCAGACCGGTGTGCATGGAACCCATCATGACGCGGTTACTCAGCGTGCAGTGCCCCAAATCCAGTGGGCTGAGCAGCCTGGGGTAAGTGGTGTCGGTCATGCGGGTCTCCTTTCGGTGATATCGTTTTGTTCTGTTTCGCTCGTGGTCTCTTCCGGACCCGCCGGTTCCACCAACTGGCGCAGCGTGCGTTCGCCCAAGGTCTGGTGAATGGCCTGATCCAGTGCTTGTCGCAAGCCGACCACCGGTGCTGCAAGACGGCTGGGCGCTGATTGCTGTTGTTCCGTCGGATCGCGTCGGACGCAGTTCAGAATATCGGTCAGACGAATCTGGTTGAGGTCGTAGCCCGGGACATAACAAGGTTCCCGCTCGCCTATTTCCAGTAGCAACCCCCCGTCGATGAGTTGCCCGACGGTGGATGAGAGTTCCACGCCGGTTACGCCGAGGTGGTGGGCCAATTCATCTGACGTGGGTGGTTTCGATTTAGCCAAAAAGCGCTGACCGACCATATACATGATGGACAAGGCGAGGTTTTCCCGCACTTCGCCGGGCGTGGGAGCCCGGCCGTTGCCCTTTGGCGAGAGAAAGCGGGGGTTTTGCACGTAGAACGCCGTTTGAGCACCCACCAGCAGAATCAACCAACTCAAATACAACCAGATGAGCAGCAAGATCAGGATGGCGAAGCTCGAATAGATGGCGTCAAAACGGGTACTGGAGGCCGCGAAATAGGCGAAAGCTCGGCCTGCCAATTGCCAAAGTATGGCCGCGACCACGCCACCGCTCAGTGCCGCGCCGAGGCGAACCCGGGTATTGGGCAGAAAGCTGTAGGTAAAGGAAAAGGCTGCACCGATCAAAACGTAGGGCATCAGCAGTGTTGTGAGATAAAGGCCCGTGCCGAGCGGTTTGATGGCGAGGAAATACTGCACGATTTCACTGCTGAGGACCGATGCGGTGGCGCCGGTGGCGGTAATGTAGAGCAGCGGGCCGACCAGGATGACGCTGAGGTAGTCGCTGAAACGCCGTGCCAGACGCCGGGGCTGGTCGATTTTCCAGATCTGATTGAAACTGGTTTCGATCTTCTGAATCAGAGAAATCACCGTGTAGATCAAAAAGCCCAAGCCGATCGAGCCGAGCACCCCCACGCGCATATTTTCGACGAAGCCAATGACTTCTTTGGTGATCGTGACGCCTTGTGACCCGAGTGGCTCCAGCAGGGTCGCGAGCAAGGGTTCGACCATGTTGTGAACCCCAAAGGCTTTGAGCACGGAGAAACTCAACGCCAGTAATGGGACGAGGGATAACAAGGTGGTGTACACCAAGCTCATGGCCTGGAGTTGCAGTGGGCCGCGCCAGGCATCGCGAATCACGTTGTGAAACAAACGTAGCGTCCCGAACAGCAGACGTTTGGGCCAGGGTGCGGTCTCCAGATCCGGGGACCATAGCCAATCGGAAACGGTGTCAGCGACGATCTGTAGCATGGTGGGTCCTACGGGTGTTCGTCTGCGCGCATGCCGATTCTTCAGCCGGCTGTGCGGGTGCGCAGTTGCTATCGTGGTCCAGCAAGGTCGACCAATAAGCATACTATCATTGCTGATGCGCCTCGAAAGTGCTGTGACGTTCCATGCGACCGCGCGAGCTACAACACGCCGGTGAGGTTGATGCGAGCGGTGCTCAGGGGTGAAAGGAAATCCGGTAGGCCGATTCGGTCAGCGCTGATAGCCCTTTTTGAATAAAGCGGGGCTCTTCGGACAAAATGTCTATGCGCTCCAGGCACTGGACGTTGGCGTGGGTGCCGAAGAGCTGGTGAATCTCTTGGCTGGAAACGGAAAAAGGCGGGCCGTTCATTTCGCCGAGGGGATAATCCAAGGCGATGAGCAGTGCCTCTGATCCTCGGGTGACCAAGTCGCCTATTTGCGTGGCATAACGTGTGCGCAGCGTCTCGGGAAGGGCAATCAGGGCGGCGCGATCATAGACGGCGTCGAATGTGCCGATGAGCTTAGGGGTCAGCTCGAAGAAGTCGCCCACCCAGATTTGGTAAGGGCCGCCGGACCAGACATCGAAACCGCCCCGGCGTTCCTGAGCGGGTTCCAGCTTGGCTTGCGAAAAGAAGGCTTCCGCAGCCAAATGGCTGAGCTCGATTCCAACCACTTGCTGGCCCTGTTCGGCCAGGAAAATCATGTCGACAGACTTGCCGCATAGCGGAACCAAAACGCGCGTGCCCGCGGGAATCGCGAATGTCGGCCAATGCCCGGCAAGCAGCGGATGAACATCGGATCGGTGGAAACCGATCTCGCCCCTGGTCCAACGTTCTTGCCAAAAATCCGGGTTCATCGATGATGCTCTGCTGCCCTGTGGTTCGGATGTCACATGATATCAACCCATTGCGGCGGCGTGTCGGTTTGACACACTGCAGGGGTTGGCTCAGCGGTTTCGCAGCGCAAACACTTCTTGGAGTGCAGTGCGCTTTTCCCGAGCCAGTTGCAGGGCATGATCGGACATCGGGCGCATGCCGTTGTTTACGGCCCCGGCAAAAATCTCTTCACTGGGTGCCCCTTGGCGTATCAGGCTGGCAACCTCAGGGCTGTTGACCAGCAGCTCGTAAATCACGGTTCGCCCTTTGAAGCCGGTATGGTGGCATTGTTCGCAGCCGCTTCCCCGATAGAATACTTCTCCCGCGTGGACATTCAGGGATTGTGCGACATGGGGATCGACGGTTTCCACTTCCAGACAGCGGGGGCAGTTGAGGCGAATCAGCCGCTGGGCGATCACCCCGAGGAGTGTCGAGCTCAGTAGATAGGGTTCGATGCCCATGTCCAGCAGTCGGCCAATGGTGCCGGCCGCTTCGTTGGTGTGGAGCGTGCTCAACATCAAGTGGCCTGTTAGGGCCGCTTGGGTGGCGATGCGCGCCGTTTCTGTATCACGAATTTCCCCCACCATGATCACATCCGGGTCATGCCGAAGGATATGCCGCAAGGCGCGGGCGAAGTCGTACCCGATATGATTATTAACCTGAATTTGCTCCATGCCCTCGAGTTGATACTCCACCGGGTCTTCGACGGTAATGGTGTGGCATTCCCGACGGGCGATTTGGGACAGCATGGCATAGAGCGTGGTGGTTTTGCCGGAGCCGGTGGGGCCGGTGACGAGAAACATACCTTGGGCACGATTGGCGAAATCAACAAGCCAAGCGTGGTCTTTTTCCTGAAACCCGATTTCCTTGAGAGGGCGAACTCCCCGCTGTTTATCGAGGATGCGAATCACCACGCTCTCACCGTTCACCGTGGGGATCACCGACATTCGCAAGTCCACCGGATGGTTCCGTTTCGATACCCGGGCGTTGCCGTCCTGCGGAAGCCGCCGTTCGGCGATGTTCATCCCCGCGATGATTTTGATCCGTGCCACCAATGCCGCCAGCAGCCCACGATCCAGGGTTCTGGCCAAGTGCAGTTTGCCGTCCACGCGGTGATAGATGTTGATTCGATCGGGCGTTGGTCGGATGTTGATATCCGATGCGCCCTCGTGGATTCCGCGCATGATGATGGCGTTTACCAAACGGACTACCGGTTTGCGGCTGCCTTCGATTTCGGCCTGGTAGTCCGGTTTGCTGGGATCTTTGGCGCCATCGATATTGCTGGCCGGGGTGGAGAAGTTGAGTTCTTCCAAGGCCTGATCGGCAGCTTCGGAGGCATAGTAGCGATGCAGCGCTTGGCCGATGTCCTCGGTCGAGGCCAGTAGCGGGTGAATGGTTCGGCCGGTGAAGAAGCGGATGTTGCTTAGTGCTTGGTCGTCGAACGGGTCGGCGGTGGCGACAATCAGTGCGCCGCTGATAATGGCCAAGGGAAGTATCTCGTATTCCAGTGCCATCCGGTCAGGAATGATGGCAACGATCTCCGGGCGGATTTGAAAATTACGCAGACGGATACGTGCGATTCCGAATTGTTCGGAAAGCAGTTCAGTGATTTGTTGCCCGGTGATCTGTTGCTGTTTGACCAGCCACTCCCCGAGCCGCGGGGCTTGGGGTTGTTCTGTTTCCCGAAGCGCGTTGTTGAGATCGGCTGGTCCGATATAGCCACGCTCCAGCAGCATCTCGCCGAGCCGTCTGCCGGCTCCCTTGCGAGCTTGCTCAATGAGCGCTTCGAGGCCATGTTCGTCTTCGACATCAGACCCCAGTGACTCGATGTTTAAGGCGAGCCGATTGTCAACGGACACAACGATATCCCCGGGTCTTGTGACGACCTGGCTTTGTCCGTACAGGGCATGTTGCCCTCCGGGTTAGGCATCGGAGTCCGCGTCGGTGTGCTCCAATTTCACGCCGTGCGTGCGATGCTGCCGATCGTCTTTTTGTTATTGGTACGTCGTCGCTTGGGATCGACTTTGATTATGCGTCTGTAGCGGCAGGATTATAACTTGAACGCCCTTTCCCTTGCAGCGTTTTGCAGTGACAGGCCCGCCTTAGCCACGTTAGCGACCAAACGTGCGCGTGACTAAAGCTTGTGTCACTCGGCCGATGGGTCCCTCGGCATCGTGCAGTTGAGTTTCGACCGCACCGATGCCGTGTTCCTCCATGCGAGCGCGGGCATCCAGACAAACCCACTGTCCGCGCGGATAACGGTACAGGTGCAAGGTGATGTCTGCATTGATGCAGCCGGTTTTGCCGTCTAGGTAGAGTTGGCCCAAACCGTTTCCGAAATCCGCCAGTGCGGCGACATGCACGAATGGGCTGGTTTGGGTTCCGGCGACAATCGGCAGGGCGAAGCGCAACCAGGCGGCACCCTCGCCACGGAGTTTCATACCGGAAATCATCTTTGCTTGAAGCGCGAAATGCATCCCCGGCGGTAACTGGTCAGAGGGCGGCAAGGGTCCCCCCATTAGCGTCGTCACGGGAATATGAGCGGGGTCCGGTGGCGCTACGGTGTCTGGTTGAGCGTGGTCTGGCACCGCGACCGAGGCGGTGCGGAGCGCCAGCGCGCGGGCGCGAGCGACTTCCTTATCACCGGCCAGAAGTCGAGCCTCGATAATCTGCAGCCGTTTCCCCTCACGGAGCGTTTCAGTTTGAGTGGTGAGGGGGGCGAACGGCACCGGGCGGAACAGGTCCACCGTCAGACGCGCAAATTGAAACGCCGGGTCTGAGAGATGCTGTTCGACGGCATAGGCGAAAAGGCCGCCCGTGGCGCCACCGTGCAGAAGCCCGGGGTCCCACGGTCCGACTGCGCGATCAGTCGGAGTATATTGGTGGTTTTCAAACTTGAATAATGCGTCTGTCGTCATGGTGCGGTGCCAAGCCTCCGGCGAGTCGTCTTGGGTGGCGTCTCTGGCGCCAAAAGAGCAGCATCATGCCATCCCGGTTGATCATTGTCTTGTGGGGCATGCCGGAGCCTTGGGAATCGGTGCTGCCGTCACCATCATATGAACGCGAGCTCCCAACGCCAAAATGAACGGTTTCGAGGAATTTTTGATGAACGAAGTCCAGCACGTCGTTTGTAGTACGTGTCGTGCGGTTAATCGTCTTCCGGCGGATGCCTTGCCGGTGCGCCGCCCAAAGTGTGGAAAATGCCATCAACCGCTGTTTACGGGCGCGCCGATGATTCTCGATGGTTCGGAGCTCGCGCGTCATCTACAGCACGATAGCATTCCGTTGTTAGTGGATTTTTGGGCCCCTTGGTGCGGGCCTTGCCGAATGATGGCACCGATATTTGATCAGCTGGCCGGCGAGGTGGAACCAAGGGCTCGGTTCGGCAAAGTGAATACGGACGAACAGCAGGCCGTCGCGAGCCAATTCGCAATTCGTAGTATCCCCACTCTGATCCTCTTTCGCTCTGGAAAGGAGATTTTAAGACACGCCGGTGCGATGGATGGCCATCGTTTACGGGGATGGCTGGATCGTGCGCTGGCGTAGTGGCGTGGGCGTAACGGGCGGCGTGGGGTGGCAAACGTGCCATGATTTTTGGGTGCTGCGATCTTGAGTTAGACTCAAATTTTTCGCCCGGTGGCGTTCGTCGTCGATTGAGGTATCTAAGGAGAGGGAATGGCTGACAGTGAATTGACCCAGGAACGCGCCGAGCTCGCGTTAACCTGTACCGCTTCCATGCTACGTACGTTGTACGAGGCCGGTCCGCAGCCCGCTAACGAAGCACAGAGCCCAATGCAGCGGATCATGGACAGCCCGGCGAAGGACGACATTCTGACGTTGATGAAGCTGCTGACTTGGAACATCGTCGAGAAACTATTGCCGATGATGAAAGGGGACAGCCCGATGAATCCGGCTATTCTCGGATTGGATACGGGGCGTGTGGTCGTTGAGGGCGATACGGCGATTTATCGCATCAAACCGGGTCGTCTTATCACCCATTGGGTCGATGAAAAAGGCCAATACAAAATCAACGACTTTGAGTTCAAAGTGAACTGGCTGTGGGTCATCCTAAACTGGCGTCTCATTCGAGACATGCGCCGGAAGAGGCAGGAGAGCGAGGTGGCTGAGTGAATGCACCGAACCGTATTTTTGCGCCGCCATGCGCCCATGAAAATCGGGGTGTGACAAACGACAGCCGGCGCTCCGTGGCGCGGCCAGCCATGGAATCGTATTAGCGAACGTCAGCCAGCTAACCTATGCGTTTGCCCGGCTGCCTGACCACTCGGTCGCCACGTTTTCGTGAGGACGCCGGGTTACGGCAGCCGGGGAAATCCGCTGGTTGTGGCTCAGCGAAGCGTGCGAAGGAAATTAAGCAAAGCTTCCTGGCTTACCGGGTCAAGGCGCTGGTAATTGTCCAGCAGTTCTTGCTGGTCAAGTTGCAGGCCCCGGCCCGGCGTTCCCGCCGCTTCCCGTGTTGTAGTAGGCCGGAAATACATCGGACCCTTCCCGGTTGCCAACCACTCGTAGTTGACTTTCAGGATTT
Organism: Pseudomonadota bacterium; assembly: GCA_034189865.1. Taxonomy (NCBI): domain Bacteria; kingdom Pseudomonadati; phylum Pseudomonadota; species Pseudomonadota bacterium. Next base: position 71,529 of record JAXHTV010000008.1, read on the forward strand.
GTGCGATTTCTTCCAGCCGTTCTCGACGCGGTGAGGTTCCGCTGTCGGACTCCCATTGACTGCATGCGCTACGCGTTACCCCAAGTAACTTTGCTAGTCTGGTTTGAGAGATGCCGACTTTTTCTCGTGCTTGTTTTATACGACGACCAATGCTCATAGCGTTCAAGTCTTTAAATTTCCGGATAATCGGAGAAGTTTTTGAGTGTCGGTACACTCGCTAAATTAGGTTGGAGCTAACCGGTTATAGTTCCCCGCCGGTCAGTCAACCTACCCCAAGTAAGATGGCGTTGTTGGTTTGTGCTCGTTGGCTCAGGTCCGGTTGGAGCCGGTTGTGCTTCCCGTTCGCTCTTGGTATCCGAGCCGGCTTGCACGCACGTCACAAGCGCCATCGTTTCGCGACGACAGTCCGATCGGTATGCGATGCGAAGTTGGCCATACCTTTCGGGGGTTCGCTGCGCTTGCCTAGCTTATCACTCCTTAAGTACAGGTATTCCAGGCGCGCGCCAAAAGCGCCAAGTAAAACTTGGCGCTCCAGCTTGTCGTCGTTAGGCGTGTCTCAGAGTACAGAACCCAAGACACGGCAACAGATGTCCGCTGGTGCAGATGCGTTCCCCAACATCACCTGCTCGGACCGATAAAGAAAACCGCAGACGTTACACAGCCATTGCCCCGGCTGGTTCTTCTACTCTGCCCGTTTCCTTGGGCCTCGGTTGATCGCGGAAGTACCGTTCGGCAGCGTCGACTAACGCGGGTATACCACTGCGTAAGTTCTGCTCCATGGCGATCCGCCGCTCCGACTCAGAGGCCATATTGTAATCCCAGTCGAGCAGGCGAGGGGCCATGAGCTCGTTCCATAGTGGTGGGATCAAGCAAATCAACATACTGACCACATAGCCATAGAGTGTCAACGGTGCCTGGTCAGGGTAGGCCTTGAGATCCCAAAACTCTACGCTGGCATCGGCGTGGTGGTGGGAGTGTCGGGAAATGGCCACGGTCATGCAATAAGCCGCGGTTTGGTTGCTATTCCAGGCATGCCGGACTTGCATCGGTTCATCGGGTAGTCGAACGAGGCCGTAGTGCTCAATATAGTTGGCGAGCTCCAGGCCAATATGCGTGACCAAGCTAACGCCCAGGATTCCAAACAAACCGGCCCAGCCCGCTGCGTATACGAAAAACAGCACCACCAGCACTTCGATTCCCCACCACCGCAGGGCACGGTTGTCCCAATTCCACGGCGACTTGCCGATACGTCGTAGGCGCATGGCTTCCAGATCCCAGGTCATCTTTTTCTGACCGATGATTGACCGAATAAAGAAGTGGTAGAAGTTCTCCCCGCGGAATGCGGTAGCCGGATCGGCCGGCGTGCATACTAAATTATGGTGTCCATAGGGGTGTCTGATAGAAAAGTGGGTGAACAGCGAAAAGGCTTCTCCCAGTCGACCCATAAACACCGCAACCGGGTTTTCCGTGCGATGGGTCAGCTCATGGCCGATGGCAATGGACCCTAGCGCTCCGGCGATGCCCGCAAGAATGCCGGCGGAAAGCACCACGCCCCAGGTGTCATTGGCCATGTGGTTGGCAATGACGTCGAAGCCGATTAGCGTGCTTGTTGCAGCACCGATCCCGAATAAATCATTGGGCAGGCCCAGCATCCAGGCAAAGGTGATGATCAGCACGATGCCGGCAATCTGGCTGGCGTATTGCAAGGCGTAGAAGATTCCCGGATGCGCATACTCGGGTTCTTCTTCGTAGCGCTTCGTAAGTAGTTCTGATCCCACGGCGGCGATGCCCACCAGTATTGCGTACCATTTGACGATGGGACCGCCAATGATGAGGATGGGTATCGCGCCCACCACCACAGCTGAACCGATAAAGAATCGGCCGTATTTCCAAACCGCGCGTATCGCGTCCATTTCTGTCTCCTCCGTTTAACAGGGACCCCGCCATCTTCCAATTTCTTTCATACGTGATTTTGGTTTTTTTTCGGTGGGGGTATGAACGGCCCGGTCACGACTAACCGATCGTTCAATTCGCCTCCAGTTTAACCGTCTTAAGGCGGCGCCTGTCAAGGCGATATGCGAGGCATATTGTCGCGGTGGTGATTCAAGGGTTCCGCCCGACATTCGGTTGAACATTTGCAAATACCAAGTGGCTTTGGCGACTCTTTGCCGTTCACCAGAGGCAGGCTACGGTCAGTCTTTGGCCAGCGACTATGGATTGTGATCTAGGCACCCCCGCTCGCCGACACTGACACTGATGGTGCGAAGATGAGGTGCCAAGGTTTGTTGCCATATTTCCCGTTCGTGTTCCTCCCATGCGCAGGACCAGCGGGAGATAATATTGGCGCGGAAAGGGTCCGAGAGAGCGCTCGGGAACATCCAAACGACTTGCGTTCTCCATGAGTCGCGAAGTGGCGGTTTGTCGGTCCATGCGGCCCAAAGTGAGAGGGTGTGTATCAGGATGGGGGTTAGACAAATGGCCGCGATGACATTCCAACGTCGACGATCGCCCCTATTTTGGGACGCGCGGGCAACGGATTTTGGTACCGGAATCGCCAGGGCCAGTCCGATGGCGGTAAATGCCATGGGTAAGGCGTGATACAAAGTGCCATCGACCACAGAGAAGATACCCAGCATCAGCGCCAGCCAAAAGCCGATGAAGTGGCGCCCATACGGGTCTTCTGATCGTTGAGTCCGGAGCTTCCAGCCGATGAGCACGGCGGCGGTCAGTAACAATGCGACGGCCAGCGCACCGCCAACAAAACCCCAGCTCACCACGGCTTGTATCAAAAAGCTATGGGGTTGAACTGTGCCGGCCCATCGGGGCGAGGTTTCCAGCAAGTAGCCGTCGGGCCCCAAGCCAAACCAGGGCCGCGATGCAATGAGGGCCAGTGCGTCCTGCCAAAGGGTAAGGCGGCCGCTCGAATATTGATCCATACTTTGGCTGTTGGCCGCGGTCTGAATGAGCCGGTCTGCGCCCAGTGAGGATGTGGCGAAGACATCCGATAAGTAGAATCCGATAACCGCCGTCGTCACCAAGATGATCAATAGTTTGCGGGGGTTCGGGATCAGGCCGACCACCGCGAGCAAACCGATGGATGTGAACAGGGCGAAGAACGGACCTCGGCCACCGGCCCAGAACAACAGCGTCCAGCAAGCCACCAGCGCCAAGGTGCAAAAGACCCGTAATCCGGTTGATCCGGCTTCTCGTTTCGTTGCCCATGGCCAGCAAGCGAGGACCAGGCAGGCGCTTGCGTAGTAGCCGAAATGGCGGATGTGGGCGAATCCCGGCATAGAGCCAATCCATCGCGCTTCGGTTGGATCCGGCGTCGCAAACCAGGCCAGGGTGAATAGGCCGAGATAGGCGAAAAAGCCGCCAACCGCTGCAATTGAAAAGCGCCTGCCCATTTCCGGGCTTAACTGAAGGTAGATCCAGAGGCTGACCGCGAACAGGCCGTGAAGCAGCCATTCGCCATGACGCACGACAGCGTTGATCGGATGCCCGGCTAGAATCACCGATAGCGTTGACCATGCCAGCCACGCGCCGCCTATCCACAATAGTGAACGAGGGATGATTCTCCAGTTCGGAATGGGAGCCTGGCGCTGATTGATCACAAGAACAACAAAAGCACCCTCCAGCAAGCCGACCAGGCTTTTCATGGCGATTGTCGTGTCGAAAAACGCTGTTCGATCGGCTAATACCGGAACGAGGCAAATCAAGGTGAGCAGTCCCGTTGCGGCCGCATCGGGTGCCGATAAGTTGATGCGGTGCGCGGCGTCAGTTGTTAACGGAACGTGGGAGGCGGGAGATTTCATGGGTTCCGGCATGGGTGTGGGATTCCTTGCGAATGACTTCTGCGGCCCCGGCGAGCGGTACTCTAGCTCCGGGATGGCACTTCTGAAGGGGGCATCGGCATCACGGTGGCGTTGCTTGATGGCCCGCATTGCGCCTTGATGGCGAACTCGGTATCCGACCGATAGTGTTGGCACAGGGCTAACATAAGCGACTCGATGGGGGCATCCGTTTGGGCCCAGGTGTTATGGGGCCACCAGGTCGATGTTTCGATATCGCCCAACACCCAGTTGATGTTGCCCTGTTGATCCGGGAGAGCCGCCAGCAGCCAGCGATCGCGTAATGCGGCGCGCTGTTTCTCCCGCAGTAGTTGGGGTACCAGGTCATTGCGGAGGATGACCCGGCCGCGCTCGTCGATTCGATAGTAAAGACCGGCCTCCGCGAATGCCGCTGCTGCCGATGGGTTGCCGCCGGTGATGCTTTTTGGCGACAACCCGGTTTCCAAAAACAGCGTACGGTCAGGTAGAGGGGCCGAGGCGTCCTTCAAGTTGGCCACCAAAGGCTGACCAGCGCTTTTCTCGTCGTGCTCCAGACCCAAAAGCACGCGGAGCGTCGGTGTAATATCGATCAAAGACACGTTGCCGCGCCGAGCGCCGGACGGAAAAGTCTCGCCACCGGTGCGGCGGAATGCCAACAACACGCGGTATTGGGCCGGGCTCATGACGTGGGTTCCGTGACCGGAAAACGCGACCAGTCGGTTGCCATTCGCAGATGGTCCGTGAAACCAAACCGATTCGCCTTGCCCGAAGTCTTCACCGTGATCGGATAGGAACACCACAACCGCGTCGTCTAGTAGCCCGTGTTGTTCCAATTCACCCATGAAGCTCTCGACTTGTTGGTCGGCGCGTTGTAGGGCTTGCCGATATTGAGCCGGCGAGGAGGGGAGTTCCACATGCGCTGTTTCAGTATCTGAAGCCGAATGCGGTGCATCGGCCCACGTGTAAGGCCAATGGGGCAATTCGAAATGGACCGCGAGAAAAAGCGGCTGCTTCGGGTTGTGAGATTGAACAAACCGGGCCAATTCTTTATTGAAAGTCTCCGGTCGATAAGTCACTTCGGCCCCACGATTGCTGTAGGTGAACGGAAACAGTCTTTTGCCCAGCCAGGTATTGCTGATGAGGTTGCACAAGGGGATATCGTTCATGGCGCCGAGTAGGAAGTCGGCCGCACCGATGGCCGGCCCAATGATGTGATCGAAGCCATGCTGCTGGTCGATACTGGCGAATCGCCGTTCATCGATGGCGAAGGCGGTGGTGTATCCGTGGTCGCGAAGCATATTTGTCAACTGGCCGTTCAAGTCCACTCGATTCGGATCGGTCAGGTTGTAACGCGCCCCATGGGCGATGGGGTCGCGTCCGCTCAGTACGCTCAGCCAGGCAGGATACGTCCGCGCGAAGGGTGTATAGGCGTCGGAGAACACGGCGGAATTTTCGAGTTGCCGGCTCAGGAACGGCATTAAGGGATTGGGTGCTCCGGCCGGTGCTAGGTGGTCGGGGCGCAGCGCATCCACGCCGATGATGAAGATGTTGGGCTGGCCTGTCGACACGTGGTCGGCGTGAGAGGTATTCGGAGGCGGGCTGGCCCATAGAAAGGCGACGAATGCTGACGTTACCACCATGGCGATAGACCGGCGGGCTCCAAGGCGGCTCAGTCCATCGTGCAGCAGCCCCAGTCCCCCGAACGCGACGATGCCCGCGATCGGTATGCCCAAGCCGAAATAAAAAATGGTTCCGAGGGCGCTCATGGCGAGACGGTCCACGCCCATCGCAAACAGCGAAAGAGGGAACCAGCGTGCGTTGGCCAGCAAGATCCAAAAGAACAGCAGCAAGAAACCCAGTAGGCCGAGCTGAAACCGGTCCTTGGCGTTCAAGGGCCATGTTCGGGAGGCGCGGATCCACGCAAAGGCCCAAATAAGGCCCACGAGAACATGGATCAACGATACGGCCAAGGTGTAGCCGGCGATATGGACACCCAAAGATACGGGCATGTCATTGAGCGCGGACAGAATAGAGGCGGAGGCGCGGTGATCGGAGAAGTCCCGAACGAACAAGAAACCCCGATAGGCGAATGCCAGCACGGCAAGTACCAAAGCCAATCCCGTTATGGAGCCGGTGAATGTTTTTCGCGGGAAAGAGAGGTCTTTTTGGATACTCATCCGCGGCCTGGATGTTCCATTATCGGGTTGTTGCAATGCGCCAAGCCCCTCTCGCGAGGGGCTTGGCGGCTTTGGGTTTTTCACCCGGTTTTCCTATCCCGATAGGGCTTAGGAAGTAGCGCGGCAGTTGGCCGGTACGAAGGAGGCCAGGGTCGCGTCATTGATAAAGCAATCCCAAGTAATAGTGCCGTTGGTCTCGACGGTGGGGCTCAAAGTCAGGGCAAGGTTAGTACCGCCCACCTGGGCGTTTACGAAGCCGATATCGATGACACCAGCGGTCACGGCCATCGTATCAACCACATCTGTCGCGTCGAAGCGCGCACCCGCATCGGCCAGGCTGTTGATGTTAGCGAGCGCTGTCCCGGAAGCGACCGTTTCAGAGACCGCGAGTTTCACGGAGTTCGCCAGGTTAATCCCTTCCGTGACGCGGGCACGGATGGTGTAATCTTGATACGCGGGGATGGCGATGGCCGCTAAGATACCCACGATCGCGACCACGATCATGAGTTCGATGAGTGTAAAACCTTTTTGTGTTTGCATGGCTGGAGTTCCTCTATTTATCTCATTCAGTTTGGGTCAGGATTTTCTTGATTGTCAGATTGTTATTGTTATGTTTCCGGTCAGTTTTGAGTCTCAAGGCAACGCTCAATGGCACACGAGGCGATTTACCTTGAAGGGAGAAATGCAAAGCGCGTGCCAGTGTTTGATTGTCGTTTGTGTTCCAAGGATATTTCTGAAAAAACAATCATTTGTGTTCTGGTTCTGTGATTGCGGTGAAGTCTGCTACCAAGCAAAGTGAACCTGTGGGTCAGTTAGTGATTTCGTGAATCGTCAAAAACTGACGTTCGGCGTCACATTTCCAGCGCTTACTCCAGTCCCAGTTTCTTCAGCCGGTATCGCAGCGCCCGGAATGTGATACCCAACGAGCGGGCGGTCGCTGTTTTGTTCCAGCGGTGTGCCTCCAACGCTTTCAGGATGGCTTCACGTTCGATGTTGTTCAGTTGCTCATCCAGGCCGGAGGGGTCCTTCTCGAGGGTCTCCGGCTGTTCCACTTCGGCGGGCGAATCCGGTAGTTGTAGGTGCCCCTGGGCGATGGTTTTGCCATCGGACAGCGTGTAGGCGCGCTGCAGAATGTTTTCCAACTCGCGCACGTTGCCCGGAAAGCTGTAGCTGCGCAAGCATTTCATGGCGGACTCGTCCAGGGTTGGGATCTCGTCGGCGCCCGTGAGCTGTTTGAGAATATGGGTGACGAGCAGCGGAATGTCCTGCCGGCGTTCTCGCAGGGGCGGCACTTTCAATTCAATGACGTTGATCCGGTAGTACAAATCTTGTCGGAACAGCCCGTCGCCGACCATTTGCTCCAAGGGCTTGTGTGTGGCGCTGAGTAAGCGCACATCGACTGGCACTTCCTTGGGCGCACCCACCGGACGGACCGCGCGTTCCTGAATGGCGCGTAGCAATTTCACTTGCATCGGCAGGGGCAGTTCGGCGACTTCATCGAGAAAGAGCGTGCCGCCGTGAGCGGTTTGGAACATCCCCGGGTTGTCGGTTACCGCGCCGGTAAAACTGCCCTTTTTGTGCCCGAACAGTTCGCTTTCCATCAGCTCAGCCGGAAGTGCGCCGCAGTTCACAGGAACGAATGGGCCGTCCGCCCGGGCGCTTTGGCCGTGAATCAGCCGGGCAACCAGTTCTTTACCGGTTCCGGATTCGCCACTGACGTAGATCGGCGCTTGGCTGCGAGAGACTTTTGCAATCATGCCGCGGAGTTGCCGCATCGGTTCCGATTCGCCGAGCAGAATATGTCGGGAACGACGGTTTTTCCCCGACTGCATAGACGTTTTCATCGCGGTATTGACCAGCTGGCGAAGAACCGACAGGTCAACCGGTTTGGAAACGAAATCGAAAGCGCCGGCTTTCAGGCTTTCAACTGCAAGCTCCACATTGCCATGGGCCGTGATGACGGCCACCGGCAATTCCGAACCGGATCCGGAAATTTCTCTTACCAGATCGATGCCGCTGCCGTCGGGCAAGTTCATGTCCGTCAGACACAAGTCGTAACGGCGATGGGCGACGAGTTCGCGTGCCTCAGAGAGATTTTGTGCGCTGTCGGTGCCCAGATCCATGCGGCGCAGCGTCATTTCGAGCAGCGCCCGGATATCGGGCTCATCGTCCACTATCAGAACAGTTTTCTTGCTATCCATATTCATGCAGTCCGACGTTGAGAATCGTGGAAACTCAGGCGAAATCGGCAACCCGGCCCCGCCTCCTGTGCCAGTTGAAGGCTGGCGCCATTGAATTCACACAGCTCGCGGCAAATGAACAATCCGAGTCCGGTGCCTTGGTGGCTGGTGGTAAAAAAAGGCTCGAAGATGTTTGCTGCGACATGCGGGGGAATGCCGCCGCCGTTGTCGGCGACATCGACGAAAATGCGCTGGCTGTCCGTCGCGCGGGTGACCGACAGCTGAATGATGGGCATGCCGTCGGCGGGGCGGCCATGCAGCAGCGCATTGTCGATGAGATTGGAGAGAACCCGCCGCAGATGTTCCGGATCGACCCGGACCGGTATCGCTTCTTCGGGAACGTTCAAACGCAGTTCGAAATTGTCCATTGGCCGCTCTTCCCGATAGTTGCGGACGTAACCCGCTAGCCATGCCGACAGTTCCACATGCTCGGCTTTCGCCGTTGGTTGGCGGGAAAGCTGGAGGATGTCTTCGACAATGTCGTTGATGCGGCCGCAGTGCTTGCTGACGATGCTTGTGAGTTTGCGGTCTTCGCTGCTCACGGTGGGAGATTCGGCCAGTAGCTCACTGGCGTGGTTGATCGCGGAGAGGGGGTTGCGAATTTCGTGGGCAATGCTTGCGCTAAGACGTCCCAGCGCCTTGAGTTTGAGGTCCTGCATGCGTCGCTTGGTGACGCTCATGTCTTCCAGGAAAATCAACGTGCCGTTTTCGCCCGTCTCCCCCAGCGACGTAAAGGCCGGTGCGATTTCGCTATGGTCTGCAGGCGATTGAAAACATAAATGCTCGGTATCTGGCGCATCTTCCCATTGGTCCAACAACTCACTGAGTTCCTTGGAGACGTTTTCCAGAGCCCGACCGGCGGCGGTCCGATTGCGGCGTAACAGCATTCGGTCGGCTTGTCCGTTCGAGAGTTGGATTTGGCGATGCGCATCGATCACCAAAATGCCACTTTGAATGGTTTGGATGACGATTTCGTTCAGTTGCGACAGGTCTTTCAGGTCGATAGCCTGTCGCTCGGCCAAGTGCATACTCTCTTCAGCCCGGCGCGCCAAAATATTGGCGCTCGCCGCCGCCAAAAAACCGATACTGCCGAGCAGGATCGCTTGCGGGAACGCCCCGTCGGTGCCCAGCACGCGCTGCTGATAAAGTTCTGCCCCTAATAGAATGCTCGCGGCCGTGGCGGCCAGGGAGGCGGAAGCGCTGACGGGAAGAACCAATCCGCTCACGGTGATCGGTAGTAGAAACACCACGCCCAACCCGGCTGGAAGCCCACCGGCGCTATAGACAATAAGCGTGAGCAACGGTAAGTCGGCTGCGAGTTGTATCCAGGCTTGGCGGGATAATCGGGGCCAGCCACGCAATAACATCGCGCCGCAGATAATGGAAAATATCCAATAGCCGAGAACCCCGAAGAAGAATAGGTCGCTGTTCGTCTGCCAAGGCGCAGTATCCCAGCGGACGAGGCTGATGCCGAGCAATAACAGAGCGAACACCGCGCGAAAGGCGTTGAGCAGCGCCAAAATTCGCCACACATACGACGCTTGGCGCTGTGTGCGGGACGATTCGTCTGCGACAGGGCCAGCGGACAAGCGGCCCCTCACGGTTGGACTGGGTGCGGTAATAGTAGCCATGGTCCCGTGTGTTGGTTGTTAGGTTGGGAGCAAGTGCGATGGTGGTGAACCGTCAACTGTGTTGATCTCGGCGATTCTTCGGCTGTTTCCCAATGGAGGGAGTGCGCAAATTGCGCGCCAACTTAACACCGCTCCCTCGCTCTCTATTTCGCTTGATGTGGCGAAAAGTTTAATTATTGCTGTTCTATGGTGATGCGCTGTCTTTTTCGCCGGTGTGCGTTTGGCCCGGACATCTGCGCTTTGCGCCAAGCCCGCTGCATGAGCGAGAATAATCCGGAAATCGCTAGCGCAAGGAGGCCCGACCGCCCATGAATCTACACGAATACCAATCCAAACAGTTGTTCGCGGAATACGGTATTCCCGTCCCTGTCGGCAAAGTGGTTGGGTCGACCGAAGAGGCCGCGGCCGCAGCTGACCAACTGGGCGGTGATCGATGGGTGATCAAGGCTCAGGTTCACGCGGGTGGTCGAGGCAAAGCCGGGGGCGTCAAACTTGTCGACAGTGCAGCCGATTTGGCGGCGGCCGCCAAGCAGATGCTGGCTAACCGGCTGGTGACACACCAGACAGATGCCGCCGGATTACCGGTATCGCATTTGCTGGTCGAGAAAGGCCTTGGGATCGCCCGGGAGTTGTACTTGAGCGTCTTGACCGACCGCGCAAGCGAAGCGGTGGTCTTTATGGGGTCAGCCGCCGGTGGTATGGATATCGAGGAAGTGGCGGAAAAAACCCCGGAAAAGCTGGTGACCGTCACGGTACCCACCGCCGCGGGATTCCAGGCCTACCAAGCGCGACGTCTCGGTTTTGGAATGGGTTTGACGAAAGACCAAGTCGGGCAGTTCGTGAAAATTGCTCGAGCGCTCTATGATTTATTCATGGATTGCGACGCCAGCCTGGTGGAGATCAATCCGCTAATCGTCACCAACGATGGCCAATTGCTGGCGTTAGACGCTAAAGTCAACCTGGACGACAACGCTTTGTACCGTCAGCAGCGCTTAGCGGAGTGGCGCGATGCCAGCCAAGAGGATCAGCGGGAGTATGAAGCCAGCCAACATCATCTGAACTATGTCAGCTTGGATGGGACGATTGGCTGCATGGTCAACGGCGCGGGTTTGGCCATGGCGACCATGGACGTGATTCAGCTGCACGGCGGCCAGCCTGCTAACTTCCTGGACGTGGGTGGCGGCACCACCGCCGAGCGCGTCGCCGAGGCGTTTAAACTCATCGTGGCAGACCAGAAAGTCGCTGCGATTCTGGTTAACATCTTTGGGGGAATCGTGCGCTGTGATCTCATCGCCGAAGGGATCATCACTGCAATCAAAGAAGTGGGAATTCACATTCCTGTCATCGTTCGCCTGGAAGGCACCAATGTTGAAAAAGGTCGCGCAATGTTGGCCGAAAGCGGTCTGGATATCATCACGGGGGATGATTTGGATGATGCCGCTTTAAAGGCCGTAGCTGCGTCCCGATAACGCGATTCAAATTTTTTTCGAATATAAGGTTGGTGACGATGAGTATCTTAGTCAGTGCGGACACCAAAGTGCTCTGTCAAGGCTTTACTGGCAAACAGGGAACCTATCACTCGCAGCAAGCCATAGAATACGGTACCCGCTTGGTGGGCGGCGTCACCCCCGGTCGCGGTGGGGAATCTCATTTGGGATTGCCGGTGTTCGATACGGTGGCTGAAGCGGTTCAGGAAACCCAGGCCGATGCCACCATGATCTATGTGCCGGCGCCGTTCGCTGCCGATGCGATTTTGGAGGCTGCCGATGCCGGCATCGGTGTCATCGTGTGCATCACCGAGCACATTCCCGTTCAGGACATGATGCGGGTGAAAGCGGCATTGCGAGGAACCGACATTCGACTGGTCGGTCCGAACTGTCCCGGCGTGATCACGCCGGGTGAATGCAAAATCGGCATTATGCCCGGCATGATTCACAAACCCGGGTCCATCGGTATTGTCTCTCGCTCGGGCACTTTGACCTACGAAGCGGTGTTTCAAACGACGCGTAACGGTCTTGGCCAATCAACCTGCGTCGGGATTGGCGGTGATCCTATCCATGGCATGAATTTCGTCGACTGCCTGGAGTTGTTCGAGCAAGATCCCCAGACCAAAGGCATCATCATGGTCGGCGAGATCGGTGGCGGCGAGGAGGAAGATGCCGCCGAGTACATCAAGCAACACGTGTCCAAGCCGGTAGTCGGCTACATTGCCGGCGTCACCGCCCCCCCCGGAAAACGTATGGGGCACGCCGGTGCCATCATCACCGGTGGTCGGGGTACGGCAGAGGGCAAGTACCGTGCCCTCGAGCAATCCGGCGTGACCACCGTTCGATCGCCCGCCGCGCTCGGGCAGCGTATGGCCGAACTCCTTTAGTATATCGCTAGTGCCCATCGTTTTTTCGCCGGTTGCGAATTCTGCGGAGGTCTGGTGATGCCGTCGGCCGTTCCAATTAAAGTCGTCATGGCCCAACTCGATTTGTGGGTGGGTGATATTCAAGGCAACACCCAGCGGGTGATCGAGGTCGCTTGTGAGGCCCGGGACAATGATCAAGCCGACTTGATTGTATTCCCGGAATTGGCGCTCACCGGCTACCCGCCCGAAGATCTGCTGCTTCGAGCCAGCATGCGGATTCGAATCGCCGAGGCGCTAGAGCGTATTCGTGAGGCGGTGCACGGCATCCACGTGCTATTCGGTTATCCGGAGTACGCCGATGGGATGATTTACAACGCCGCGTGTGTGATGCGCGACGGCGTTGTGGTTGCCAACTACCGCAAACAACGGCTGCCAAACTACAGCGTCTTCGACGAAAGGCGGTATTTCACGCCCGGCGTGAAACCCGCGGTTTTTACCATTCGCGAGCTGCCCATCGGCGTGACCATCTGCGAGGATATTTGGGAATCGGAGCCGGCACGACTGGCCGCTGAGGCGGGCGCAAAGCTACTGATCAATGTCAACGCTTCGCCCTACCATATCGACAAAGGGGTCGATCGTGCGCGAGTGCTGGCGCAGCGGGTGGCGGAGACGGGGCTTCCCATTGTCTACGTCAACCTGATCGGGGGGCAGGATGAGTTGGTATTCGATGGCGAATCGCTGGTGGTGGATCGCTCCGGCGCCGTCGTTCTTCGCGCGCCAGCTTTCGTCGAGGGATCCTTCCCGGTCGCCTTCGACGCCAACGGCGATCCCGTAGGTTTGAGTCACCCTCCCGCCGATCCCTTGGCCGTGGAAGCGGCGATCTACAAAGCGTTGGTTCTGGGCATTCAGGACTATGTCAATCGACAGAGTTTCCCGGGTGTGGTCGTCGGCTTGTCCGGGGGAATCGATTCAGCGTTGACGCTCGCATTGGCTATTGATGCCTTGGGCGCCGAGCGCGTGATGGCCGTGATGATGCCATCTCGCTATACCTCGAAGATGAGCCTGACCGATGCGCAGGCAGAAGCCGAAATGGCCGGCGTGCGTTACGAGGTTCTCCCAATCGACCCGATTTTCGAAGCCTTCAAGTCCGGATTGTCACCGATTTTTCAGGGGCTGCCGGAAGACGTCACCGAAGAGAATTTACAAGCGCGCATCCGCGGCGTGTTGTTGATGGCGATTTCCAATAAAACCGGGCGCATGGTTCTGACAACAGGGAATAAAAGCGAAATCGCCGTGGGATACGCGACCTTATACGGCGATATGGTCGGGGGCTTCGCGCCGCTCAAGGATGTCAGTAAGACCATGGTCTATCGTCTGAGCGCGTACCGTAACGCCGTATCGCCCTTGATTCCTGCGCGGGTGCTGGAACGGCCCCCGTCTGCGGAGTTGCGTCCCGATCAGTTGGACAGCGACAGCCTGCCACCCTACAACGTACTCGACGCGATCTTAGAGCTGCATGTGGAGCAGGACATGCCCATACCGGAGATCGCCAAACGGGGATTCGACGAGGCCACTGTCAGGCGCGTCGCCCGGATGGTCAAGCGGGCCGAGTATAAGCGGCGTCAAGCGCCTCCGGGGATCAAAATCACGCGACGTGCTTTTGGTCGCGATCGTCGCTATCCCATATGTTCGGGGTACTAGCTTGGATCGTGCGGAGCGGCTCGCCTAACTCTTGCCGTAATAAGTGACCATCTCGGATATCGGCCGTCGGTGTGTGAGCTGGGGTGTTTCGGCCGGATAACCGAGACAGATCAGCGCGACGGGGCGTAAGCTGTCGGCCAATTCGAGAGCATTGCGTATTTTCTCTTCGTTGAACGAGCCGACCCACGCTGTTGCCAAGCCCGCAGCCACAGCGGCCAGTTGCGTGTAGCTGGCGGCGATCGTGGCATCTTGAGTGGAAAAAAGATCGGCACCGCGCGTTCCGTACTGCTCGGCGGCACGTTGCGCATCGGCACAGAACACCAGATTAACCGGTGCTTCGGCGATAAACGCCTGATTGCCCGCGGCTTGAACCAGCGCCTGTTGGGTGCCGGCATCGGTGACGACGACGATTCGGTAGGACTGCAGATCGCCGGCCGACGGTGCGCTACAAGCGACCTCCAAAATCGCGTGAAGCTTGTCGCGTTCCACTGGCAGGTCGCTCCGGTACTTGCGCACGGAATGCCGATGTCTGACGGTTTCGAAAAAGTCCCACATGGTCACTCTCCGTGTTCGCTCGTATCCTGGTGGGATTGAGTCGGCTAATTTTGTCTGGCTCCGAACCGGTCACGGTTGAGCTCTCGAACCCGCTCGACCTGCTGCGCCAAATCGTTCATACCCAGTTCGCGGTAGGCGTTGATCAACAAATCCAGCGTTGGGATTATGGCTGGCGTGCCCTGGTATTGGATCAGGATATCTTGCGCTCGATTGGCTGCCGCGACGAACGTGCCGCGGCGGAAATAGAATTCCGCGATGCCCAGTTCTTTCTCCGCCAGCCGGTTTTTGAGAAACACCATGCGCTGATACGCATCCGGCGCGTACTCACTGTCCGGAAAGCGTCGCAACAACATCGCAAAGTTGCTGAACGCGCCGCGAACGTATTCGGTGTCGCGTTTTACGTTGTCGGTATTCAGCCCGGTGCGATTGAGCCAGGTCCTTTCGAGTAAACCGATGCTGCGCTCGAAATTGATTCGACCGCGCATGTAGTACACATAGTCGACGTGGGGGTGGCTCGGATACTCGCGCAAAAACCGGTTGCTCGTGGCCAACGCCGATTCCCACTCACTCATCATGTATTGCGCGAAAATGAGTTCGATCTGAGCGCGTCGGGCATAGACGCCGAACGGATAACGGGCTTCCAACGCGTTGTACCGGTCGACGGCAACGCCATAGTCGTGGTCTACCAGGGCTGAATGCGCGCGGGTATACATCTCCGCCGGACTCACGTCCGGTTCGAGGGATTTGTCCTTGTTGGCGCAGGCGGTCAGCAACATGATGACAAGCAGCAGCAGGTATCGGCTGGCGGCCGTGATAGACTCTTTGAGCTTCATCTGGATGCGGTCAGACATAAGGGTTTGGCCCAGGCTGAAAGTCGCCGAAGTATAACCAAAACCATATCGTTTCGCATGAACGTGCTCCAACAAGACATCCGGCAATATACCGTGCCCGAAGAGTTTTCCGGCGAGCGGCTGGACCAAGTGCTCTCGCGCCTGATGCCGGAGCATTCCCGCAGCCGGCTGCAAGGCTGGATTCGGGATGGCCACGTGCGCGTGGGTGGATCGACCAGGCGCCCCCGAGACCGGGTCGATGCGGGCGAACGCATCGACGTGGTGGTTCCCGAAGCGCCGGCAGATTCCGTCGTTCGGGCGGAGGCGTTGCCACTGGACGTGGTGTTCGAAGACGCGCATATCCTGGTGGTCAATAAACCATCCGGGTTGGTGGTGCACCCCGGCGCGGGGAATCCCACCGGTAC
This sequence comes from Pseudomonadota bacterium, assembly GCA_034189865.1. Lineage (NCBI taxonomy): Bacteria > Pseudomonadati > Pseudomonadota > Pseudomonadota bacterium. Next base: position 87,271 of record JAXHTV010000008.1, read on the forward strand.
CTTGCAAAACGCTTTACTGCACCATGCCCCGGCGTTGGCGGCGGTACCTCGCGCCGGCTTGGTACACCGTCTGGACAAAGATACGAGCGGACTGTTGGTGGTGGCAAAAACCCTGACGGCCCACACGCGTTTGGTGGCCAATCTTCAGGCACGCGAGATCGGACGGGAGTACGAAGCCTTGGTTCAGGGCGCCATGGTAGCCGGGGGTACCGTCGATCGTCCCATTGGCCGGCATCCTCGTGATCGGCTGCGCATGGCGGTTCGCCAAGGCGGGCGCGCTGCCCGCACCCACTACCGGGTGATCGAGCGCTTCAAGCAGCACACGCGCTTGTGGCTGCAGCTCGAATCTGGCCGCACCCACCAGATTCGCGTCCACATGACGGATATCGGTTATCCCATCGTGGGCGACCCCTTATACGGCGGGCGCCGGCGGGCGCCGGCGGGTACCGATGCGGGCATTCGGGAAGCACTCCAGCGTTTCACTCGCCAGGCCCTCCACGCCGCCCGTCTTTCTCTGACCCACCCCGTCGACGACACCCCGATGAGCTGGGAGGTGTCACCACCGGCGGACATGGTGCGGTTATTGCAGATTTTGCGCGATGACTCGGCCGGCTCCGCCTGAGGGTGTTCATAACACCCAGCCGGTGGGGTTGGTGCGAAAAGGCGATCTTTCCGTCGTTGCGCCGGACTGGCCTGCTCCCGAGTCAATTACGGCGTATACGACCACCCGTCAATCCGGCCTGAGCGAGGGCGGTTACAGCGCCTTGAATGTGGCCGATCATGTGGGAGATCGCCCGAGTGCGGTGGCGCAGAATCGGGCCCGCATATGCTCGGGTCTGGCAATGCCAAGTCATCCGCACTGGTTAAACCAGATCCATGGTTGTCAGGCCGTTTATCTGGCTGACGGCACAGTACCCACACAAATACCGACGGCCGATGCCAGTTGGACTGATCGTCCCGGCGTGGTCGCCGTCGTGGCCACGGCGGATTGCCTGCCGCTGTTGCTTTGCGATGCCGAGGGCCGTTGGGTGGCCGCCGTCCACGCTGGTTGGCGCGGGCTGGCCGCCGGTATTGTCCAGCAGACGCTCAATGTTATCGCGCCGGATCGCCCCAACACCCTGGCTTGGATGGGGCCGGCTATCTCCGCCCACGCCTTCGAAGTCGGTCCCGAAGTGCGCAGCGCGTTCATCTGCAGAGATGCGGCGCACGCGGCCTGCTTTCGACTTGGTGAGGGCGACCGCTGGTGGGCGGATCTGTATGCGTTGACGCGTCTGGAGTTGGCCAATGCCGGCGTGAGGTCCGTGTTCGGCGGCCACTGGTGCACGTATCTTCAACGGGATTGGTTTTACTCTTATCGACGTGACCGAGTCTGCGGCCGCATGGCGTCGTTCATTTGGCTCGACGGCCGTTGACGGGTCCTCAAGCGCTTTTTGGTTTCTGACGCGCCCGGTGTGGTCATCGAAGATGTCAGCTTGGCTGAAAATCGGCACGTCTCTGGGTTGATATGCGTCAACCCTGTCCCCACTAATTTGAACAATCCTTGGTGGCAAAGCCGACCAGTCGAAAACGATTCGGGGACAAATCAATGCGGATGGATAAATTAACCAGCAAGTTTCAAATGGCACTGGCTGACGCGCAGTCGTTGGCGGTCGGTCGTGATCACCAGTTCATTGAGCCCACGCACCTCATGCTGGCGTTGTTAGATCAGGAGGGCGGCAGTGTTCGCCACTTGTTGAGCGCCGCCGGCGTGCAAGTGAATGCCTTGCGTTCGCAGCTCGGTGAGGCCTTGGACCGCTTGCCCAGCGTGCAGGGTGCCGCCGGCGAGGTTCACCTTTCCAATGATTTGGTGCGCCAGTTGAACATTGCCGACAAACTGTCGCAGCAACGCAAGGACCAATTCATCAGCAGCGAGCTGTACGTCCTGGCGGTACTCAACGACAAGGGTTCGGTCAAGGAGCTGCTGCAGAACGCCGGTGCGTCGACGGCCGCGGTCGAACAGGCGATTAACGAGGTGCGCGGTGGCCAATCGGTCAATGACCCCAATGCCGAAGACCAGCGTCAATCGCTGCAAAAGTACACCATTGATCTGACCGAGCGGGCCGAGCAAGGCAAGCTTGACCCGGTGATCGGTCGTGACGAGGAAATCCGCCGAACTGTCCAGGTGTTACAGCGCCGTACCAAGAACAATCCGGTGCTCATCGGCGAGCCGGGTGTGGGTAAAACCGCGATTGTGGAGGGTTTGGCCCAGCGCATCGTCAACGGCGAGGTACCCGAAGGGTTGAAGGATAAACGTATCTTGGCCCTTGATATGGCCGCGCTGATTGCAGGAGCCAAGTTTCGCGGTGAGTTCGAAGAGCGCTTGAAGGCAGTGCTCAACGAGATCGCGCAGCAGGAAGGGCAAGTGATCCTTTTCATCGACGAGATTCACATGGTGGTCGGTGCCGGCAAGGCCGAAGGCGCCATGGATGCCGGGAATATGCTCAAGCCCGCATTGGCTCGCGGCGAGTTGCACTGCGTCGGCGCCACCACCTTGGATGAATACCGCAAGTACATTGAAAAAGACGCGGCTCTAGAGCGCCGTTTTCAGAAAGTGCTGGTGGATGAGCCCACGCTGGAGGACACCATCGCGATTTTGCGCGGTTTGAAAGAACGTTACGAAGTCCACCACGGTGTGGACATCACCGACCCGGCCATCGTGGCCGCTGCGACCTTGTCTCAGCGCTACATCACCGACCGGCAGCTGCCCGATAAAGCGATCGACTTGGTGGACGAAGCGGCCAGCCGAATCCGGATGGAGATCGACTCCAAACCCGAGAGTATGGATCGCTTGGAGCGCCGCCTGATTCAGCTGAAGATCGAACGTGAGGCCTTAAAGAAAGAGACCGACGAGGCGTCGCGCAAGCGCTTGGCGGGCCTTGACGAAGACATTGCCCAACTGGAGCGCGAATACGCCGATCTGAACGAGGTGTGGACCGCGGAGAAAGCCGCGGTTCAAGGCAGTCAGAGCGTGAAAGAAGAGCTGGATCGGGTACGGATTGAGATGGAAGCTGCGCGTCGCGCTGGCGATCTCAATCGCATGTCCGAGTTGCAGTACGGGCGAATTCCAGAGTTAGAGCGACAATTGGCTCAGGCCGACCAGACCGAAAGCCAAGAGATGCGGCTGTTGCGGAACAAAGTTTCGGAAGAAGAGATCGCGGAAGTGGTATCACGGTGGACAGGGATTCCCGTGTCCAAAATGTTGGAGGGCGAGCGGGATAAACTGCTGCGCATGGAAGAGAACCTCCATCAGCGCGTTATCGGTCAAAGTGAGGCGGTCGCTGCGGTTTCCGATGCCATTCGTCGTTCGCGCGCCGGGCTATCCGATCCGAACCGTCCCAATGGTTCGTTTCTATTCCTGGGGCCGACCGGGGTCGGTAAAACGGAACTGTGCAAAGCGTTGGCGAGTTTCCTGTTCGACACCGAAGAGGCCATGGTCCGCATCGATATGTCGGAGTTCATGGAAAAGCATTCCGTCGCGCGCCTGATTGGCGCGCCGCCGGGTTATGTGGGTTATGAAGAAGGCGGCTATCTCACCGAGGCGGTTCGCCGGCGACCCTATTCGGTGATTTTGATGGATGAGGTCGAGAAGGCCCATCCCGATGTGTTTAACGTGTTGCTCCAGGTGTTGGACGACGGACGACTCACCGACGGTCAGGGCCGAACGGTGGATTTCCGCAACACCGTGGTGGTGATGACCTCCAACCTGGGTTCCCAGGTGATTCAGGAACTGGCAGGCGAGGAAAACTATGAGCGAATGAAGTCCGCTGTGATGGAAATCGTCGGTCAGCATTTCCGGCCGGAATTCATCAATCGGGTCGATGACGTGGTGGTGTTTCACCCGCTTGGTCGCGAGCACATCCGCCGCATTGTCGATCTGCAGGTCGCCTACTTGAAGCGCCGTTTGGCCGATCGCGATTTGGCGCTAGAAATCACCCCGGCGGCATTGGATTATCTGGGTGAGGCCGGGTTCGATCCCGTGTACGGCGCCCGCCCGCTGAAACGGACCATTCAGCATCGCTTGGAAAATCCGCTGGCCAAGCAGATTCTCGAGGGGCGCTTTATGCCCGAGCAGACGATTCAGGTCGATGCCGGAGAAGACGGCCTGCGCTTTGTCGAGGCCCGGCGGAGCGATGCGGCTTGATCGATGCAAGTTCGGTTCTTAACAGCGAGTGCGGCGAAGCTTTATAATTCGCCGCGCTCGCCGTCGAGAACCTATTGACGGAACCGCTTGGGGTTCGATCCGAGCACATTGCCCCCTGACCTCGGTGTAAAATTTTGACGGGATCGCGCGTGGGTTAGAGCCAGGGAAGGTTCATTATTTCGGTGCGGTTGAGATCGTGCCTCGCCATGAGAAGAGGATAGTTTGCGTGCCAATTTACGAATACGAATGCGGCAACTGTGGCCATCATTTGGAAGTCTTGCAGCGAATCAGTGAAGATCCGCTCAAAGACTGTCCGGCATGTAGTAAACCGGCGCTTAGCCGACTGATATCAGCAGCGGGTTTCCGTCTTAAAGGTGGCGGCTGGTACGAGACGGATTTTAAAACCGGCAACCGCAAAAACGTGACCGAAAAGCAAAAGTCGGAAACCAAGTCCGCATCTTCGTCTGACTCCGGTGGAAGTGCATCCTCCGGCGGTGGTGAGAGCAAACCAGCCGCAACGGGTACGGACTGATTCGGTTTACCCGTCGGCTTAGCAGGTGAAACCCGCGATCTGGCATCGAAAACGAGCCAGTTTGCTTGCTTGTCCCCCGATACCTTTCTTAAGATGACCGGCCAGCGGTTACCCTCACCGCTGGCTTTTGCTGTTTTTTATCGCGGGCCTGTGGCGTTGTTCCACGGACTATCGTATTGCACTGGAACCCTCTTTATGCGAACTCACTACTGTGGCGATGTTGAGACCTCACTATTGGATCAGGAAGTGGAAGTGGCCGGTTGGGTTCACCGGCGCCGTGATCACGGTGGTGTAATTTTCGTCGATCTTCGGGATCGCGAAGGGCTATTGCAGATCGTCTTCGACCCCGACGATCCGGCGATGTTCGCCATTGCCGAATCGGTCCGGAACGAATACGTTTTGCGCGTTCGCGGACGGGTCAGGCGCCGGCCGGAAGGAACTGTGAATCCCAAGCTGCCGACCGGCGAGGTCGAAGTCCTGGCGACCGAGCTCGAGGTTCTCAACTCGGCCCAAACACCGCCCTTTCAATTAGACGACGAGGTGGGGGAGGACGTTCGGTTGCGTTACCGCTACGTCGATTTGCGTCGTCCGGTGATGATGAACAACCTTCGCCTCAGGGCGCAGGTCACTCGTGTGCTGCGGAATTTCCTCGACGCCAACGGTTTCTTGGAAATCGAAACGCCGATGCTGACACGCGCCACGCCCGAGGGCGCGCGAGATTATCTGGTGCCCAGTCGTACCCATCCCGGGCAGTTTTTCGCGCTGCCCCAATCGCCGCAGTTGTTCAAACAGCTGCTGATGATGTCCGGCATGGATCGTTACTACCAGATCGTGCGCTGTTTTCGGGATGAAGACTTGCGTGCCGACCGGCAACCGGAATTCACCCAAGTGGATCTGGAAGCGTCGTTCATTGACGAGAACACCATCACTGGCCTGATGGAAGCGATGGTTCGGCAACTCTTCGACGAGGTGCTGGGTGTCGGGCTCCCGGATCCATTTCCCAGGATGACTTATGCCGAGGCGATGGACCGCTATGGCTCGGATAAACCGGATCTGCGTATTCCCCTGGAGCTGGTCGAAGTGTCCGACCTGCTACGTGGCGTGGAGTTCAAAGTGTTTTCCGGTCCCGCGATTGACCCCGGTGGACGGGTGGCGGCCTTGCGAGTGCCCGGCGGGTGTCGCCTCAGCCGCAAAGAGATTGATGTTTATACCGAGTTTGTCGGTCGATACGGCGCCAAGGGTTTGGCATATATCAAAGTCAACGATGCCGCCGCGGGGATTGCCGGGTTGCAGTCGCCGATCCTGAAGTTCTTGCCCGATGATGTCGTGCTCGCAATTCTCGAGCGCTGCGGTGCGACCACTGGCGATGTGGTTTTCTTCGGGGCCGATAAAGCTGCGGTGGTGAACGAATCCATCGGTGCACTGCGCGTCAAACTCGGTCACGACCTCGATCTGGTCGAAGCGGGCTGGCGGCCCCTTTGGGTGGTTGATTTTCCCATGTTCGAATGGGACGAGCGCGAGGGGCGCTATCAGGCCTTACACCATCCCTTCACGGCGCCGGCTTGTTCTGTGGAAGAGCTGCGATCCGACCCGGCGGGCTGTATCTCGCGAGCTTACGACATGGTGCTCAACGGGACTGAACTCGGGGGCGGCTCGATCCGTATTCATCGGCCCGAGACTCAAGCGGCGGTCTTTGAGTTGCTGGGTATCGGACCCGAGGAGGCGGAAGAGAAATTCGGCTTCCTGCTCGAAGCGCTGAAATACGGTTGCCCACCCCATGGTGGATTGGCGTTCGGTCTGGATCGTATGGTGATGCTCATGGCCAACGCGCAAACGATTCGGGACGTGATGGCGTTCCCGAAGACCCAGACCGCCAGTTGTCTGTTGACCCAAGCGCCGGGACCGGCGAACCCCAAACAGCTCCGAGAGCTCGGTTTGCGTCTTCACAAAGCACCCGGAACATCGGAGGGTTAGAGTCGCACGGTGTCCACTCGGCCACGGCGGGCAGAATCGGTCTTGGTCGTTGTGGCGGCGCCGCAGCGGTTTTTACTGTTGCGGCGTTGCCAGCCGGCGAACTTTTGGCAATCGGTGACCGGTGCGCTGGAATGGGGTGAGACACCGCACGCCGCTGCTCGCCGGGAGCTTAAAGAAGAAACGGGATGGGATGGCGACCCTAGGGATTTGCAGTTTTGCTTTCGCTTTCCGATCGTGCCGCCTTGGACGGCCCGTTATCAGTTCCGTGACAAGACCAATCTCGAGCATGTGTTCGCGTTTCATCTGTCCAGTGCGATTCCGCCCGTTTTGAATCCGGAAGAGCATTGTGAATTCGCGTGGTTACCGCTGGATGAGGCCTTGCGCCGTGTGAGTTCGGAAACCAACCGCCGCGCGATTCTCGCCTGTTCTGCAGCGGACGAAGCCATGCGGCAGGAATCGGGAAACGGCAGTGATTAGCCTCGGTCATTGACCCGCGTACTCGGTAGCCAGCGGCGCAATGTCGCGAGCAGGCCGGCGGTGTCCAGGCCGCAGCTGGCCAAAAGCTCCTCACGGCTGCCATGTTCGAGGAAACGGTCGGGCAGCCCCAGTTGAAGTAGGGGGATCTGAGCCCCGTGGCTGGCCAGAAGTTCTCCCACCGCACTGCCCGCACCGCCGGCCACCGCGTTTTCCTCCAGCGTGACCAGATGGGTATGCTCCCGTGCCATAGCCAAAATCAGCTTCTCATCCAGCGGCTTGATAAACCGCATGTTGACCACGGTCGCATTCAAGGTGCGGGCGATGGTCATAGCAGGCTCGACCATGGCTCCGAAGGCCAACAGGGCCACATCGCGTCCTTCTCGCCGGACTTCGGCTTGTCCGATAGCTAGCGCCTCCATCTTCGAGGCGGTCGCTAGGCCCGGTCCGCTGCCGCGCGGATACCGCACGGCGGTCGGGCTATCCAGGGTGTGGGCGGTGTATAACATGTTCCGGCATTCGGGCTCATCCGCCGGGGCCATGATGGTGAAGTTCGGCAGGCAACGAAGGTAACTGAGGTCGAAGCTGCCGTGATGGGTGGCACCGTCCGCACCCACCAACCCGGCCCGGTCGATGGCAAACACCACCGGCAGATTCTGGATGGCCACATCATGGATGGCTTGGTCATAGGCGCGTTGCAGGAACGTCGAATAGATCGCCACCACCGGCTTGAGTCCATCGCAGGCCATGCCGGCGGCCAAGGTGACGGCGTGCTGCTCGGTAATGCCGGTATCGAAGTAGCGCTCCGGGAAGCGTTGTTCGAATCCCACCATTCCCGAACCTTCCCGCATGGCGGGTGTGATGCCAATGACTCGGGGATCCTGCTGGGCCATATCGCATAACCACTGACCGAACACCTGACTGTAGGTGGGTTTGGATGGGCTTTTCTTGGCTGCGAACTGTCCGGTTTCGGGGTCAAATGCGCTGACCCCATGCCATTTCACGGGGTCGGCTTCGGCGGGCGCAAAGCCTTTTCCTTTGCGGGTAACGACGTGTAAGAACTGGGGTCCATCCAAGTCCTTGACGTTTTGCAGCGTGCGAACCAAAGCGTCCACGTCATGACCGTCCACTGGACCGATATAGTTCCAGCCCAACTCTTCGAAAAGCGTTCCGGGCACCACCATGCCTTTGACGTGCTCCTCCGCCCGTTTCGCGAACTCATGTACTGGCGGTACGTTCTTCAGAACTTTTTTCCCGCTTTCGCGCAGGGTGGTGTAAAGATGGCTGGAAAGAATTTCCGTCAAGTAGTTGGACAGCCCGCCCACGTTGGGTGAAATGGACATGTCGTTGTCGTTGAGGATGACCAATAGGTTGGGCCGAACGTGGCCGGCGTGGGCGAGTGCTTCGTAAGCCATACCGCCCGTCATGGCGCCGTCACCGATGATGGCCACTGCCCGCCGGCGGATCGCTTGCAGTTGGGCGGCGACCGCCATGCCCATGGCCGCACTGATGGAGGTGCTGGAATGCCCAACGCCGAAATGATCATATGGGCTCTCGGCGCGTTTTGGGAACGGTGCCAGCCCGCCAAATTTTCGGATCGTGCCGAGCTGATTGCGCCGGCCGGTCAGTATTTTATGGGGATAGGTTTGATGACCGACATCCCACACCAGCCGGTCTTCCGGGGTGTTGTAGACGTAATGCAGCGCAATGGTGAGTTCAACGGTGCCCAGGTTGGCGGCGAAATGTCCGCCCGATACGCCCACAGTTTCGATCAGAAAAGCACGAAGTTCCGTCGCCAGTTGGCCAAGTTGGTCCTCCGGCAGTCGGCGCAGATCGTTCGGCGATTCGATGTTCGCCAACAATGGATAGGATGCGTGTTTCATGAAAGAAATCGGGCAGTGGTGTTACGTGTCATTATCGTAGCCGCACTCAGACGGAGCAAGCGCTTAGCGGTCCCGCGAAAGCAGGTAGCCGCTTAATTCCTTCAAGGGTTTTGCTGCTGCGCCGAAGTGTTCGAGTTCCAATAAGGCGTTCTGGTAGCAGGCGTGAAACTTCTGGCGGGTCTTCTCCAGCCCCAACAACGCCGGGTAAGTGGCTTTTTCGCGAGCCTCGTCGGCGCCTTGGCGTTTCCCCAGCGTTGCCGTGTCGGCAGTGACATCCAAAATGTCATCTTGTATTTGAAACGCCAAGCCAATGTGGCAGGCAAATTGCTCCAGCCGCTGGTAGTTGGGGTCGTCCGGCGCCAGTGCGGCATCCGCGGCCATCAACACAGATGCCCGAATGAGTGCCCCGGTTTTACGCTCGTGAATTTGTTGTAGTGCTGTCAATTCCGGGCGGGACGCTTCGGCCGCCAGATCCATGGCCTGCCCGCCGACCATGCCCACCGATCCACAGGCAACAGCCAGAGTTTTGATCATTCGCACGCAGGCTTTTGTATTCAGCCCAGCCGCTTGTTGGCACAGGCATTCAAACGCCAGGGCTTGTAGCGCATCGCCCACCAGAATCGCCGTGGCTTCATCGAATGCTCTATGGCATGTGGGTTTTCCACGCCGCAGGTCGTCATCGTCCATGGCCGGGAGGTCGTCGTGCACCAGCGAGTAGGCATGTATCAGTTCCACCGCGCAGGCGGCTCCGTCGAGCTGGCTCAGTGGAATACCGAGTGTTTCCCCGGTGGCGTAGCACAACGCTGGCCGAACGCGCTTGCCCGGGCCCAAAACGACATAGCGCATGGCCTCGTGAAGGCGGCACGGTGTCGAGTCGGCCGGCGGCAGACAGCGTTCCAGTGCGGCGCCGATCCGCGTTCGGTAGGTGTCCAGCGCGGAAGCCTGATCCGGGGCGTTTGGCATGCGCTCAGTTTTCTTCCGGTTCGAAAGGTGTGAGCGTTTGTTCGCCGTCCGTTTCCGCGAGCACGCGAACTTTTTGTTCCGCGTTTTGCAGCGCGCGCTGGCAGGTGCGCGTGAGTGCGATCCCGCGTTCAAACTGACTGAGTGATTGCTCCAGCGGCAACTCGCCTTTTTCCAGGTCTTCGACCAGTTTTTCCAGCTCGGCTAGCGCATGCTCAAAATCGCTACCGTTTGGTTTGTCGCTCACGTCGGGGGATGCCTCTCAAACTCGGAAATGACGATGCCTATATATGGTGCCCGATCCGGTATGCAATGATCTAGTCAACGCCATCGAGCTCGGTTGACACAAGGGGGTACGGGCGTAGAATCGGCATTCGAATTAGAATAGTTCTAAGTTTGATCGGTGGCCGATGGACCGAATAATCTCGCGTCATTAAGACTGACAGGAGGACACGACGATGGAACTGAAAGAAAGCACCACTTTTGAGAATCTCAAGGCCGCATTTGCCGGCGAATCGCAAGCCAATCGCCGCTATCTGTATTTCGCCGCCAAGGCGGATGTCGAAGGCTACAATGACGTGGCCACGGTTTTTCGTTCCACGGCCGAAGGCGAAACCGGCCATGCCCATGGCCACCTCGAATATATGGAACCCGTGGGCGATCCCGCTACCGGCCTGCCCATCGGTGGTACGGCCGATAATTTGAAAGCGGCGATTGCCGGGGAGACCCACGAGTACACCGATATGTATCCCGGCATGGCGAAGACCGCGCGTGAGGAAGGTTTCGATGAAATCGCGGACTGGTTCGAAACGCTGGCCAAGGCCGAGCGCTCCCATGCCAATCGTTTTCAGAAGGCGCTGGATAATCTGGAAGCCTAGATTTTTTTGAGTCGCAGATTACGCGGGTTGGTCTGGGTGGGCCTGCCCGCGTTTTTTCTGGTTTTCGGTATTCGGAGTGCATCATGAGTGATCCGAAAAATCCGTTCCGCGAGGGGAGCCTGGAGGCCCCGACCCGGCACCCTCTCAACTGGCAGGATCCCGAGTTCTACAACGAGTCGTCGTTGTTTGAAGAACTCGAACGGGTGTTCGACATTTGCCATGGTTGCCGCCGCTGCTTCAATCTCTGCCATGCTTTCCCGACCCTGTTCGATGCGATCGATGAGTCCGACTCGGGGGAACTCGACGGGGTCGACCGGTCGGTCTACTGGGACGTGGTGGACCACTGCTATCTGTGTGACATGTGCTACATGAGCAAGTGCCCCTACGTTCCGCCTCATCCGTGGAATGTGGATTTTCCGCATCTCATGTTGCGTGCCAAGGCCGTGAAGTATCACAAAGGCGAATCCCGGCTGCGGGACCGGGTTTTGACTTCAACCGACCTCGTCGGTCGTTTGGCCGGAATTCCAGTGGTGGCTGAGGCGGTCAATGCCGCCAATCGCTCGGCTGTATTTCGTCAAGGTTTGGAGAGCGTGCTCGGTGTCCATCGGGATGCGCCCATACCGGCCTACCACAGCAAGACGCTGCGCAAGCGCCTGTCCAACCGCGTCCCAGCGGCCGTTTCCGCCCGGCCGACTGAGGATACCCGTGGCCGCGTTGCCTTGTTTGCCACCTGCTATGGCAACCGCAACCATCCGGACTTGGGCGGTGATCTGGTGGCGGTCTTCGAGCACAACGGGATCCCCGTCACGTTGGTGGACAAAGAGCAATGTTGCGGCATGCCTAAGCTCGAACTGGGTGATTTAGAGGCCGTTCGGCGCGCCAAAGAGGCGAATATTCCAGGTCTGCTGGCGATGATCGAAGCCGGGTGGGACATCGTCGCGCCGGTTCCCAGTTGCGTGTTGATGTTCAAACAGGAGTTACCACTGATGTTTCCGGACGATCCGGATGTCCGGACCGTACAGGCACACTTTTTTGATCCGTTCGATTACCTGATGCGACGGCGCCGGGCCGGTGAACTCAAGCTGGATTTCAAACAATCCTTGGGCAAAGTGAGCTATCACGTGCCGTGTCATCTGCGGGTTCAGAATATCGGTTTGAAGACCCGGGATATTTTGGCCCTGGTGCCCGACACGCAAGTCGAGGTCATCGAGCGTTGTTCGGGGCACGATGGCACCTACGCGGTCAAAAAGGAGTATTACGATACGGCGCGTAAAATCGCTAAACCGGTGGTGACGAAAGTTCATAAAGCAGCGCCTGATCATTTCGGTAGTGATTGCCCCATGGCCGGCGTGCAGATCGCCCACGGATTGGAGGGACGGCCGGCGCCGGAGCACCCGATGCGGATGCTCCGCGTGGCCTACGGTATCTGACAAATCGCGATGGGCGCGGGAGGTTCTTTGAGATGGCAGCATTGACCCGGGCGGAGTTGTACTCGCTGGAACAATACGCCGAGATACGGGACGAATTTCGGCGTCGGGTGATGGCGCACAAGCAAAATCGCTCGGTGCAACTCGGACCCAATGCCCGGCTGTTGTTTGAGGATCGATTGACCATTCAGTATCAGATACAGGAAATGCTGCGGGCCGAGCGTATTTTCGAGACTGCCGGTATTCAGGAAGAACTCGCCGCTTACAACCCGCTGATTCCCGATGGCACCAACTGGAAAGCCACGCTGATGATCGAATTCCCCGATCCCGCCGAGCGTCAGCAGCGACTCAAAGCGTTGATCGGTGTCGAAGACAAGGTGTGGGTTCGCGTGGAGGGTTTCGATCCCGTCCGGGCGATTGCCGATGAGGATCTGGACCGGGAAACGGAGGAGAAAACCTCGTCGGTGCATTTTCTTCGCTTCGAGTTGTCACCAGAACAGGTGCAAGCTGTGCGGAGTGGTTCGGCTATTGCTATGGGGATCGATCATCCCCAGTATCGACATGCAGCCGATCCCATCCCCTCCAACGTGGCCCGGTCGCTGGCGGAGGACTTGGCGGGTTGATGGTCGATTGACCGCCTTTCTCGCGGGATTGGAGGTGGGTTACACTGCTGCGATCTCAAGCGGCCGGGACGTGCACACGGCACGAATGTCAACGAAGCGACGGAGTTCATGAGTCAAGATTACAATGCAGCAGCCATTGAGGTGCTCAGTGGCTTGGACCCTGTCCGGCGTCGGCCGGGTATGTATACCGACATCGCGCGACCCAACCACCTTGCTCAAGAACTCATTGACAACAGCGTCGACGAAGCCATCGCGGGTCATGCCCGCCAGATAGACGTTGTTCTTTTTGCCGATGGCTCGCTGGAAGTTCGCGACGATGGCCGCGGTATGCCCGTGGATGAGCACCCCGAGGAGCGTGTTCCAGGTGTCGAACTGATTCTCACGCGGCTGCATGCGGGCGGTAAGTTTTCGGACAGAGCCTATCGCTACGCCGGTGGTCTGCATGGGGTCGGCGTGTCCGTCGTGAACGCCTTGTCCAGCCGGCTCGACGTGCACATTCGTCGCGACGGTCGCCTGTGGGAAATGCGTTTTGCCGACGGTGTCAAGCAATCCGAGTTGACGGTTGTCGATACCGTCCGGAAGCAAGACACCGGCACCACGGTGCGATTCTGGCCCGATGGCCAGTTTTTCGACACGGCCCAGTTCTCCGTCTCCCGACTCAAGCAAGTGCTGCGCGCCAAGGCGGTGCTTTGTCCGGGGTTGAATATCCGCTTTTCCAATGAGGCCACGGGTGAACAGTGCACCTGGATGTATCAGGATGGTCTCAAGGACTATCTCGCGGATGCGCTTGCCTCGTTTGACCGTCTACCCCCAGAACTTTTTGTCGGCAGCACTCAGGAAGAGGTCTACGAGCTCGAGTGGGCTTTATGCTGGCTGCCGGCAGAAGGTCAGCCCGTGGCGGAAAGTTATGTAAATCTCATCCCGACACCCCAGGGCGGAACCCATGTGAACGGGTTACGCTCCGGTTTGACCGATGCGATCCGGGAGTTTTGCGAGTTCCGCAATCTATTGCCCCGCGGCGTCAAAATCAGCCCGGAAGACGTTTGGGAGCGAATCAGCTTCGTCCTTTCCTTGAAGCTGAAAGAACCGCAGTTTTCCGGACAAACCAAGGAGCGTTTGGCCTCCCGTGTCGCTGCAGGATATGTTTCCACTACGGTCAAAGACGCGTTCAGTCTCTGGTTGAATCAGCACACCGACGTTGGTGAGCGGTTGGCGACACTGGCAGTGGAACGAGCGCAGGCGCGTCTGCGGGCCAGTAAGCAAGTGGTCCGCAAACGTGTTGCCACGGGACCGGCGTTGCCCGGCAAGCTGGCCGATTGCGTCACCAGCGACTTGAATCACAGCGAGTTGTTTTTGGTGGAAGGGGATTCGGCCGGTGGCTCGGCGAAGCAGGCCCGGGCGCGAGACACCCAGGCTGTGATGCCGCTGCGGGGGAAAATTCTTAATACCTGGGAAGTGGCCGTCGGTCAGGTGTTGGCCTCACAAGAAGTCCATGACATCTCAGTGGCCATCGGCGTGGAGCCCGGATCGAATCGCCTCGAGGGGCTGCGTTACGGCAAGATCTGCATTCTGGCCGATGCCGACTCGGACGGACGGCACATTGCGACCTTGTTGTGTGCCCTGTTCCTGCGTCATTTCAGGCCTCTGGTTGCCGCCGGCCATGTCTACGTGGCGATGCCGCCACTCTATCGCATCGATGTGGGCAAAGCCGTGCACTATGCGCTGGACGATGCCGAGCGCGATGCTTTATTGGAGCAGTTGCTCGCCGAGGACAGTCGTAGGAAACCCGTTGTTACCCGATTCAAAGGATTGGGTGAAATGAGCCCGGCTCAACTCCGGGAAACCACGATGCAACCGGATACCCGTCGGCTCATTCAATTGACGTTGGATGAGGAAGTGGACGACGAACACGTCCTGGATATGTTGCTGGCCAAGAAACGTGCCGCCGATCGGCGTGCCTGGCTGCAACGCAAAGGCAACCTGGCCACCGTATCGGTTTAAGAACACGTGAACGACATCCCATTTGCAGATTCCGAGGGCGTGGAGCGCCAAGGCCTGGCTCAGTTTACCGAGCAGGCTTATTTGGATTACGCCATGTACGTGATCCTGGATCGTGCCTTGCCCAACGTGGCGGACGGGCTGAAACCTGTTCAGCGGCGCATCCTTTACGCCATGTCCGAGCTTGGCCTTAGCGCGGGCGCCAAACCGAAGAAATCGGCTCGCACCGTGGGCGACGTGCTCGGCAAGTTTCACCCGCACGGCGACCAAGCCTGCTACGAAGCCATGGTGCTGATGGCGCAGCCTTTCAGTTTCCGCTATCCGTTCGTTTTCGGGCAGGGGAACTGGGGCTCGCCGGATGATCCCAAGTCGTTCGCGGCCATGCGTTATACCGAGGCCCGATTGACGCCCTATGCTGCGACCTTGCTGTCGGAGCTCGGTCAGGGGACGGTCGACTGGCAGCCGAATTTCGACGGCACGCTGCAGGAACCGGAGCTGTTGCCCGCCCGTTTACCCAACGTCTTGCTGAATGGTTCCACTGGCATCGCTGTGGGGATGGCCACTGATGTTCCACCCCACAATCTGCGTGAAGTGGCACAGGCCTGCATTGCTTTGTTGGAACAGCCCGAGGCTGACCCGGAGGTCATTTTTCAGCACATCCATGGCCCGGATTTCCCCACGGGGGCGGAGATCATCACGCCGCCGGAAGACTTGCGGCAGATTTACCTAAGCGGTTCCGGATCGATCAGAATGCGGGCCCGTTTTCACCTCGAAGCCGGCACGATCGTTATCACTGAACTGCCGTATCAGGTGTCCGGAGCCAAGGTCTTGGAGCAGATTGCCACGCAAATGCGCGCACGCAAGCTGCCGTTGTTGGAAGACTTGCGCGACGAATCCGATCATGAACACCCGACCCGGTTGGTCCTGGTGCCACGTTCTCGTCGTGTCGACAGCGATAGCCTGATGAACCATTTGTTCGCCACCACCGATCTGGAACGCGCCTACCGCGTTAATCTCAACATGATCGGACTGGACGGTCGGCCTGAGGTTAAAAGTCTCCATGGGATACTGCGGGAGTGGTTGCAGTATCGGTTAACCACCGTTCGAAGACGCTTGGCGTATCGCCTGGACAAAGTATTGGCGCGGCTTCACGTGCTCGATGGCTTGATCGTTGCCTATTTGAATTTAGACGAAGTCATTCGGATCATTCGCGAAGAAGACGAGCCCAAAGCGGCCTTGATCGCGCGATTCGGACTCACTGATGCTCAGGCCGAGGCCATCTTGGAACTCAAGCTGCGCCATCTTGCGCGGCTGGAAGAAGTCAAAATTCGCGCCGAGCAGGGAGAACTGGCGGCGGAGCGGGATAGCCTGGAACAAACATTAGCCTCGGACAAGCAGCTTCGTCAGCTGGTTCGTGGTGAGATTGCCGCGGATATGGAGCGTTACGGCGACGAGCGCCGCTCGCCTTTGGTCTTGCGTGACGCGGCGCGCGCGTTGGACGCCACGGAGCTGACGCCCAGTGAACCGATTACGGTGGTGCTTTCGCAGCGCGGCTGGATTCGGGCGGCCAAAGGCAACGATGTGGATCCAGTCGGGCTGAGTTACAAAGCGGGCGATGGTTTTGCCCATGCCGCTACAGGCCGCAGTAATCAGGTGGCCGTCATCCTGGATCAGGAAGGGCGCTGTTACAGCGTGCCGGCCCATACACTGCCCTCCGCCCGCAGCCAGGGCGAGCCTGTTTCCGGTCGGGTGGATGCCCCATCCGGCGCCGCTTTCGTAGGTGTGGCTATTGGCGAGGAGCAGGCCCGTTGTCTGTTGGCGACCGATGCCGGTTACGGATTCATCGCCAAACTCGCTGATATGCAAGCGCGGAACCGATCCGGAAAGCGCGTGTTGACGGTTCCGGCGGGAGGCGCTGCGCTAGCGCCGGTCCCAGTGCTTGTGGGCGCTACCTTAATTGCCGCGGCCACCGATCAAGGGCGGTTGCTGGTTTTCGAGTTGAACGATTTACCGGAGCTTGCGCGAGGTAAGGGCAATAAAATCGTGTCACTGACCGCTCGAAATCAGCCGGCAGCCCGTTTGGTGGATATTGCGGTGTTGGGTGACGACGACTCGCTGACCGTGGTCAGTCGGGGGCGGCGGATGCGAATCAAACCGGCCGATTTGGTCAACTATCGGCGCCAACGCGGCCAGCGCGGAACGCTCTTGCCCCGCGGCTGGCAGTCAGTCGATGCGCTTGAAGTGGGTGCTTGATTTCGTCTCATCCCGACACCATTTATGTTTCCGGGTTCACCCCTGAACCTGTGAAAGGTTGCCGGTATCTAACCGCTGATCGGCGGAACGCTGATAACGGGCCTTGTTGAACATGAGAGGAATTATTTCATGGCGATGCTGAGAAGAGTCTTCTTGTTCGGCTTGACGAATATCGCGGTGATCGTGGTTTTGACCGCGGTTTTACGCCTGTTCGGGCTGGATCAAACGCTGGCCGCTCAAGGGGGCAGCTTAGTGCCCTTGTTAATCTTCGCGCTGATTTTCGGCATGGGCGGGTCGTTTGTATCTTTGGCGCTGTCCAAGTGGATGGCAATCCGCTTCATGGGCGCGCGGGTAATTGAACAACCGAGCGATTCGGTGGAATCCTGGTTGGTGAGCACCGTGGCGGCCCAGGCACGCCAAGCCGGCATCGGGATGCCGGATGTGGCGATATTCGATAGCCCCGATCCCAACGCGTTCGCGACCGGCATGTCCCGAAACAACGCCTTGGTTGCGGTCAGCACGGGGTTGCTTCGCGGCATGGAACGGCGTGAAGTTGAAGCGGTTTTGGGTCATGAAGTCTCCCACGTTGCCAATGGCGATATGGTTACTCTGGGTTTGTTACAGGGCGTGTTGAACACCTTCGTGATCGTGTTGTCGCGGGTGATTGGTCAGGTGGTGGATCGAGCGGTATTCCGTAACGAGCGAGGTTACGGTCTCGGGTATTTCGCCACGGTCATCGCCGCAGAGATTTTCCTCGGGATTCTGGCCACGTTCGTCGTGATGTGGTTTTCTCGTTGGCGTGAATATCGGGCAGACGCCGGTGGCGCGCGATTAACCAACCGGGAGGCGATGATCGCCGCGCTCGAACGGCTGAAGTTGGCGCAAACCGCCCCGCCGCTGCCGGATCAACTCCGTACGTTCGCAATCCGTGGTGGTATGGCGGGTGGAATTCAGCGGCTGTTTATGAGCCACCCCCCGTTGGATGACCGAATCGCTGCGTTGAAACGGCTCGCTTAGCCAGCCGGGCGAGCGGCGTTGATCGATGCGTTAGTTATCAGCATCCGAGGACAAGACCACTTCCGGTTCCTGGACGTAGTTCCCTTGGATGTAGTTCACGCCGAGCTGCCACAAAACGGCCAGGCAGTTGGCATCCTCAACACGCCCGGCGATCATCAGGATTTGTTTCTCGTTGCACTTGCTGATCAGGTGCTTGAGTTGCTCCTGCTGTTCCGGGCGCTCGGGTAGATGGTTGATGAGCTCATCATCGAACTTCACATAGTCTGGCGCCAGGAACTCAATAAGCTGGTCTGCCCGGCCGCTACGACCGGCGCCTTCTATGACAAAGCCACAGCCGATCTTTCGCAACTCTTGGATGAGCGTTTTGGCGACTTTGATATGTCCTTCCAAAACGTGTTCTTCGATCTCAAGAAGCAGCCTTGTTTGTTCTCCCGGCAATGCGGTAACCCGAGGTTCCAACCACGAGATGAAACCGGGATCGACCACCGATTGAGCCGACAATTTGGCAAAGAACGTTGAAGCTTTGTTCTGCTCGCCGCGTTCCTTAATGACTTCGAGCGTGCGATTGATCACCCATCGATCGAGGTGGCCCATCAGGCCCCCATGTTCCGCTGCGGGAATGAATTCCGCGGGCATCACCTCATTTTTGCCCTCATCGAGCATGCGTAGCCGGACTTCGTATCGATCGCTGGCGCCCCCGTCCAATGCCGCGATGGGTTGGTATATCAGCTGAAACAGGTCGTTTTCCAGCGCATGCCGAATGCGTGCAAGCCATGCATCATTACCGGCATCTGCACCGGTGGGCGTGGGTGGCACATAGATTCTGCTGGGTACGCCGTCAGCATTCGCGCTGGCGGCCGCGTCGCAGGCATTGGCAATTAACAGATCCAGGCTCAGTTCGGGATTGATCTCGCGGATTCCCATGTTGCCGCCCAGCGCGCGGGAATGTGGGCCGGATTCTAGAATGGTCTCGGATGCGGTAGCCAAGGCCGATTCTGCGACGGATTGCGCGGCATTGATGTTGGCGTCTTCCAAGTAAAGCACCAGACGGTTGTCTGACAGCCGTGCCAGCAATGCGTTGTCGGGTAGAGCGGAGGCTAAAACTTCGCCATAACCCCCGATAAAGCGATTGACCGTCTCAAAACCGATTTGAACCGGCAGTTCCTCAAGATCACACAGCTCGACAACGCCGATGGCCGTGACGGCATCGGTCGGCGGTGCCGCAAATCGTCGCTCCAATACCTCGGTGAAATGCTGTAGATGCCACAGGCCCGTCAGGGGGTCACGCCCTTGGGTACTGCGCGCTTGTTGCGTTTGAGTCAGCAGTTGTTGGTTTTCTTGTTTGAGTTTGGCAAATGCTGATTGCAATGTTTTTTCGCGTTCGACTTTGGTCTGAAGTTCTTTTTGCAGCCCTTCCAGTCGGGCCTGTGTGACGTTCAGTTTCTCCTCTAGCTCGGCCTCGGCATGAGGGTCACCGGCATCCTGTTTGGTTGCGGGAATCAGAACCTGTAGGCACTCGTCCCCGTCGCGTCGGGTCTTAGCCCCCAGGATTTGAGTCTCGAACGTTGATCCATCGGCCCGACGCAAGACAACCGGAAGCGGGGTGGGTTCCAGCTTGCCCTGATCGAAGGCCCGCAGGTACCGTTTCACCGGGTCGCGATGCGAGGGTGCCACCATGTCCATAAACGGCAGACCTTCCAGTTCCGCAGGAACTTCATAGCCCAGCAACGAGGCGTAGGCCGGATTCACGTCGGCGTGGATGCCTTCCACGATGTAAGCCATCGGGTCGCTGGTGCCGTTGATGAAGGATTCGAATCGTTTCTCCGCTTCCGATGATTCTCGCTTGGCGCGCTGAAGTTCGTGCCATTGCCGGGCCACCTTAAGCTCTCGGTCAATCACGGCATTGAGTTGGGCAATGGCACCTCGCGGGATGAGGTCGCGGGCACCGTCCCGAATCGCAGCGGCCACAGTGGAGGGCGCAACGTCATCACCGATTCCGACGATGGGTGCGTGAATGCCGGCTTGGCCGAGCGCCGACCCGCATTGGCGAATATCCAAACCTTCGGTGTCCACAGCACACAGGAGGACGTCAGGACGGCCTTGCTCAATGGCTTCCCGCAATTCTTTTGGTCGCGATATGAATGTGACGCGAACCCGATGGCCGGTGTTGCGCAAGGCACTGGCGACGGCCTCCGCTTCGTTGGGTGAATGGGAGGCAACCCAGATATCCAGCAGGCTGTGTCTCACGGTCGACCGCGTCGGTGAGGCCATATGGGATGGTTCCGGTGAAGTATCCATCTCAGGTTGCGGAGAGGTCATCGCCCCCATGTTGTTTCGAACTCCTCTGTCCCCGTTTGTCCAGCACGGGTTCGCTCACTATCGGCGTAGTCCGGCGGCACCGCGATCTTGGACGGTGCGCCGGCTTGTTCCGTCACCAATTTCGGTACCAGGTAGCCCGGCAGGCAATTGGCCAGTGCCCTGGCGAATTGTCGCGCCTGCTCAAGTGGTACATCGAAATGCGCAGCCCCTTGGACACGATCCAGGCAATGGAGATAGTAGGGCCACACGCCGATATCGAACAGGCGCTCGCTCAGATCACCTAGCACCTCCACTTGATCGTTGATGCCTCGAAGAAGCACCGTCTGATTTAATAGTCGTGTACCCGTCGACGAGATGCGGGCGAGCGCGTCCGCAACCTCCTGGTCGATTTCTTGGGCGTGGTTGCTGTGTATCACAATTATCTTCTGTAATCGGCAGCGATCCAGCCAACTTAACAGGCCCGTATCCACGCGATTGGGTAGTACGACGGGCACGCGGGTGTGGATTCGGAGGCGTCGAACGTGGGGGATTTCGGCGATCCGGTCGACCAGATTGCGCAAATTTTGATCGGTGAGCAAAAGCGGATCGCCGCCACTTAAGATCACTTCTGAAACCGACACCGTGGCCCGGATGTAATCGAGCGCGGCAGACCAATGATCGCGTCGTGCCGACTCATCGCTGTATGGAAAATGCCGCCGGAAACAATAGCGGCAATGGATGGCGCAGGCGCCGGTGGTGATCAGTAGAACGCGGCCGTGGTACTTGTGCAACACGCCGGGGCGTTGAATGCTGCCCATGTCGCCGACGGGATCGGACACGAAGCCCGCCGCGGGCATCGATTCGACGGCTTGCGGCAATACCTGGAGCAGCAACGGGTCATGGGGGTCGCCACGACGCATCCGCTTGGCAAAGCTTCGGGTGACCAGTGTTCGGAAACCGGCGTCACCGGCCGGTGCTGGTGGGCCGGCGGAGCTTAAGCCGAGAAAATCCAGCAAAGCCGCCGGATGGCGAAAGGCTTCGGCCATTTCCCGTTGCCATTGCGGTGTTTGGGTTGTGCTTTCTGTTCGCGTTATCATAGCGCGCCGATTGACTGGGGGGCGTTGTTCCCGCGGGCTTGACCGACCTTAATGGGCTTTCGTTGAATCTTTTGGCGCAACATTGTGACCCAAAGGCCTTGGTTTTTCAGCCGGTGACCCCAGTACGCAATATTGAACGGAGCGAGAGCGAGGCTCATGGCGACCTATAGCACCAATGAATTCAAGGCCGGTCTCAAAGTGATGTTGGAGGGTGATCCGGCATCGATCATCGAGAACGAGTTCGTCAAACCCGGCAAAGGCCAGGCATTTAATCGCGTGAAGTTCCGGAATCTGCGGACCGGGCGAGTGATCGAGCGGACCTTCAAGTCGGGCGAGTCGATCGAAGGCGCTGACGTGGTCGAGGTCGAAATGCAGTTTCTCTATAACGATGGCGAAAGCTGGCATTTCATGGATACCGCGTCCTACGAACAATATGCGGCCGAGACGAGTGCTGTCGGGGAGGCGGCCAAATGGTTGCGTCCGGAAGACGTTTGCCAACTGACGCTCTGGAACAACCAACCCTTAAGCGTCACGCCCCCCAATTTCGTGGTGTTGCGAATTACCGAAACTGATCCCGGGGTGCGGGGCGATACGGCCAGCGGTGGTGGCAAGCCCGCGACCTTGGAGACCGGTGCAGTCGTGCGAGTGCCGCTTTTTATTGAACAGGGCGAACTGATCAAGGTCGATACCCGCACGGCTGAATACGTCTCCCGCGTCAAGGAATGATTCAGGAGCGGGCTTGATGCCCCCGGCTTCCGAAGAATGGCGGCCGGCCGGCCGGCTGGACACCCTCCGGCAGCGCTCACGCCTGATCGGTCGGGTGCGGGAGTTTTTCGCCCAGCGCGCGGTGTGGGAAGTGGAAACCCCCGTTTTGGCGCGAGCCGGCGCGACCGACCCCCATTTGGAATCGTTAAATACCCACTGCACGGCGGTGCGCCAGCCGCTGTATCTCCAAACATCCCCCGAAGCGCACATGAAGCGCTTGCTGGCCGCGGGTTCGGGCGCCATCTATCAGATCTCACGCGCGTTCCGGGACGGTGAGCGGGGCAAGGTACATAACACCGAATTCACCTTGCTGGAGTGGTATCGCCCCGGGTTCGACCACCATCGTCTTATGGATGAGGTGGACGAACTGATCCGAGACATATTGGCCGGGCGCACTGAGTTGCCGCCGTCACAGCGGCGCAGTTACGCCGAGGCCATGAAAACTCATACGGAGATCGATCCCTTTAACACCACCGCAGATGCTTGCCGCCGACGTTTGCTTGAAGCGGGCATCGCAATTCATGGGGTGGAACAACCCCCTGCGGCGTTGGACTTCTGGCTGGATCTGCTCATGAGCCATCTCGTGGGGCCCGAGTTGGGCCGTTCGGGTCCGACCTTCGTATACGATTTCCCGGCCAGCCAAGCGGCGTTGTCGCGCATTCGTCCCGGTCAGCCTCCGCTGGCATCTCGCTTTGAGCTGTTTCTGAACGG
>JAXHTV010000009.1 GCA_034189865.1 Pseudomonadota bacterium
GAGGGTCATGGGGGTGTTCTCCGCTTTGAGTAGTTTTGTGTCCGGCTGAGCCGGGGAGGCATATGAGCGTTTCTCGGCTAACAGTCGGTTATATCTGCTGAACATGAAGAATCTTGAGTCAATCGGTTATGAACGATTGATTGGGGGGGCAGCGAAACAGTGGAGGAGGCGCGCTGGAAGCACCTCTGAGCTTAAGACAAGATGCTGTTTTAATTCATTAATTTGGTTATTTGCTGTTGTTTCGATGGCGGCGGTATCACCCATCGGGCAGCAGTCGATGTGCCTGTAGTGGCCACGGACGGCGCGATGGGCTGGTCATTAATGTTTAGTGAAATGCGACGTTATGGCGCGTCGGTTATGCCGATGCCATGTCCAGTTGCGGGTTGGGCAACGGGGCGGGGCGGGAGATTCCGATACCCTGGACGTAGTCCACGCCCAGGCAGCGGAGACGTTGAAGAACCTGCCGGTTTTCTACGCAAGGTGCGATGGACTGGATTCCGGCGACCCGGGCAACGTGATGGATAGATTCCACCATGGCGCGATCCATTGCGCTCGATACCATGTCTTTAACTAACTCACCCTCAATTTTAACGTAGTCCACCGGCAGGTTTTTCAGGTTGCCGAAAGAAGAAACGCCACTGCCGAAGTGGTTGAGTGCCACATGGCAACCGAGTTGTTTGACGGCGCTGGCGAAGGCGTGAGCATCGTTAAGATTGGTGATGGCGCTGTTTTCGGTGATTTCGAAGCAAAACGCTTCAAACGGCACGCGCGAGTCATTGAACGCGCGACGAATGAATTTTGTCAGCTCGGGATCGGCCAGTGCACAGTCGGACAAGTTGATGAACCAACGTTGTGTCGATGGTGCGCCGTGAGCGCTCGTGCGGGTCAAGCGGGCGTATCGGTTCAAGGCCGCCTGAATGACCCAGCGATCAATGTCGCATGCCAAATTCTGGCGCTGCGCTGCCGGTAGAAAAACCCGCGGCGGAACCAAGCGGTTTTTGTGGTCGACCATACGAACCAGTACTTCCAGATGGTGAGGATGCTCGGCGGTGGCTGCTTGCGTGCTTCGAATTTGCTGACCATGGAGCACAAAGCCGTTCTCATCCAGGGCCGTTCTGATGCGCTTGGCCCATGCCATATCGCCTTTGAGAGTCCTGTTGCGCGTTTGGCGAATTTCTCCGATGTGAATGCGATCGCGGCCGCTGTCCTTGGCCAGATACATGGCTTCGTCGGCGGCGCGGAGGATGTCGGATGTGCTGCCGGCGTCTTCGGTTATCGGGATCAGTCCGATGCTGGCTTGGACGCATAACGTCTTGTCATTCCAGGAGAAACGGAAGTTGCGTACCGCTTTGCGAAGATCCTCGGCGATTCGCTGCGCGTTGGCTTGCCGGCAATTCTCGAGCAGCACGCCGAATTCGTCGCCGCCGATCCGGGCCAGGCTGTCACTTTCGCGCAATCGCGAAGCGAGCACGGCGCTGACCTGCTTGAGTAACTGATCGCCTGCAAAGTGGCCATGTCCGTCGTTGATGGCCTTAAATCCGTCCAAGTCGATGTACAGGATAGCGTGGGGTTTTCCGGTCTTTTGAATTGAACGCAAGGCCGATTCGACACGGGATTCAAACTCGCGACGATTCAAAAGACCGGTGAGCCCATCGTGGCAAGCTTGGAACGTCAAGCGGGCCGCCGCTTCGCGTTCCGCCGTCGCGTCGTGAAGGACCAGAACCTGTCCCGTGGCGATGTTTTGCTCGTCGCATAGCGTCATGACCCAGCCTTCGACCGCAAGCGTCGATCCGTCCGGCCGCATCATTGTCGTATTGTCTCCGAGCCGTGTCGGTTTCGGACTGCCGCCGCTTAGCCGGATTCCCGGTAAATTGAGTTCTTCCCGGGTCTCACTGTCGACCAGCTTGATCACCTCGGATGCGGGGTTCAACCGAGCATTTTCGTGGGTTATCGCGGCTAGCTGTTCCGCCGCCGGATTCATGTATTCGATGTAGCCCACGCCGTTGGTTCGGATCACGCCGTCAGTGATGGCCGCGAGGGTAAATTGCGCCCGCTCTTTCTCGGCTCGAATGATCGCTTCGGCGGCGTCGCTCTTCGACAGGCTCCGCCAGGAGAACCGAAGAGCAATCAGTAGCAATAAACTGGTGACCGTTACCAGGCTGACGGACAGCAATACCCCCGCGAAGCGCGAGATCTCTCCCAATAAATTTGAAAATCGAATTTCCAGCGGATGGAGAATCTCGTTGATCTGGGAGAGTTGTGCCACGTGAGTTGAAAGCTCTTCTCCGGTTGTCCCTTGTACGGTTACTAAATGATGAATCTGCTTGCCGATGGCTTGAATGTTCAGAATGTATTGATCGCCTTCCCGCCATACCTCGAGAATATCGGCCATCAGTGGGGTTCGGTGAAAATAGCGGAACAGGCGCACCACGCTGGGAAAATCGTCGGCATGGCTTCCTCCTTGGAGATAGCCGTTCTGTGCCACTTGCAGATCCGGCTCGGGCTTTTCCAGTTCCAAGCGCATTTGCCGGTATCCGAGGGGGATGGCCAAGGCGGCTTGATAGATCTCGAAGTCATTGGGGTCTGCCGACTCGGCATAGCGCTGAAGGTAGACGATGGATCTTTTTTGCCCTTTGGACCAAAGGCTTTCGCCGCCGGTATAGGCTCGGCAGGCCGAGAGGATGTCAATGCTGAACAGAGCGAGGCCAAGCAGGCCCCCGATGACAATGAGCAGTGGCCCGATATACATCAGCTTGCGCCGGAGACGCGTTGGCTTGCTGGGCCGAGAAAGGCTCGGTCCGTGATTGGCTAAACTCACAAAATCTTCCCGAGCGATTTGCGCCTTTTTGTGAAGAGCGTTGAGTCTTCCCAAAATGAATCATGCATGGTTTGCCCGCCCAGCATGTTAAGTGAGTATTATCAAATAGTAGGACTATCCGGACATTTTGAAAAGTTTTTTTGATCAAATGCAAAGTATTCCTATACGAGAAGGCCATCATTTATGGTGGACATTTCAGAGTATGTTTCGGGTTTCTGGCGTTTCCATTGTCAGAGTGGTGAGTGAATAATTTACTGAACATTGGGTTCTGGAACGAGGATGACGACAAGGGCGCGGACCCGTCTTTTCTTTTGCGGTGATGTGATGACGGGGCGTGGCGTCGACCAGATCCTGTCCCATCCCAGCCAGCCGAGGATCTACGAACCAGGTCTGGATTCCGCCACGGCTTATGTCGCGCTGGCGGAGGCGGTCAATGGTCCCATCCCACGCAGGACCCCGGCTTCGTACATCTGGGGCGACGCTTTGGCTGTGCTGGCGGATTTCCGTCCTAACCTCCGCGTGATCAATCTGGAAACCGCTGTGACCCGATGTGATGACCCGTGGCCTGGAAAAGGGATCAATTACCGGATGAATCCGGACAACGTCGACTGCCTGACTGCGGCGGGCATTGACGTGGCTGTGTTGGCGAACAATCACGTGTTGGACTGGGGCCATGTGGGCTTGCAAGACACGCTGGATACCCTTGGCGCGGCGGGAGTTTCGGTCGTCGGTGCCGGAACGAGGTCTGATGAAGCGATTGCGCCTCTAACCCTTCGGGCGACGCCGCAGTCGAGATTGAAGATTTTTGCCTTCGCCGCCGGGAGCAGCGGTGTACCGCCGGAATGGGATGCGCGAGCGGACCAACCGGGCGTGGCCCGGTTGTCGGAGGTATCCGCGAGATCCGCTCGGGACGTGGCTATGCGGATACGCGACCACACCGCTGTGGATGATGTAATCGTGGTCAGCATTCACTGGGGCGGCAATTGGGGTTACGCCGTTCCGGCCGACCATCAAGCGTTCGCCAAAACCCTGATTGACGAGGCAAACGTGTCCATTGTCCATGGCCACTCATCTCATCATCCACTGGGGATCGGCGTACACAGCGGGCGCTTGATTCTCTATGGCTGTGGGGATTTGCTGAACGACTACGAAGGGATCTCGGGCTACGAATGTTATCGGCCGGATTTGACCTTGCTCTATCTGGTGACCATTGACGGGGAAGGTGGGTTGGTCGATCTGGAGTTGGTTCCCATGCGGGTATGTCGGTTTCGCTTGCAGGCGGCGTCCCGAGAGGAGACCCAATGGCTTCGTGAAATGTTGGAGCGGGAGTGCGCAAAGCACGGCGCCCGTGTCGTACCCACCAAAAGCGGTCACCTGAAGTTGTTGTGGTAGCGTTCGGCGTTGCGTCGGTGCAGGGGAAAGCCGACAATCACTAGAGTCGTGACGGCCGCGGTCTTGTGATTTGATCGTGATGCTTAGCGTTATGGGCAGGTCACCAGGAGCTAACCGGATGTTAGACCTCAATCCCTCCATTGTGTGTACGATTATCCTCAAAGCTCGGGCATTTCATGCCAAAGAAGCGGTGGTGATTCCGGAAGTACCATCTAATCCCACCGATGACTGGGCGCTACAGGTACTGGCTGATCATGGGGACGACCTGACCTTCCAGGAACTGCAAACCACGATTCAGGACCTTGAGCCGGATCAACAAGCCAACCTGGTGGCCTTGATGTGGGTCGGTCGGGGTGATTTTGCTGCCGAGGAATGGGAAGCAGCCTTGGCAGAAGCCGATCGTAATGCCAATTTACGCACGGCTGAATATCTATTGGCCACGCCCAACGTGGCGGATTATCTCCGGGAAGGGCTGGCGGAACTTGGCTACGACTGCGAAGAATGAGGTTTTGTAGCGTCGTCATGCTGTTGTCACCGCTTCGTGGGGTGCCAGTTGAGTTGTGCGGTCTTTCCCGATAAGGAGCGCGATATGGGAACGGACGATCTAGCCAAATTGGTGTTGCGGTTGACCTTGGGCGGATTGATGCTCTTCCACGGCGTAAACAAGCTGATTTATGGCATCGGTGGTGTTCAGTATCTGGTTGCGCAAGCCGGTTTGCCCGAGATGGTGGCCTACGGCGTGTATGTGGGTGAAATCATTGCGCCGGTTATGCTGATCGTGGGTTGGCAAGTGCGTGTTGCGGCGCTTTTGATTGTGATCAACATGTTCTTTGCGCTGGTGCTTGCGCATTTGGGTGACCTATTCGCGCTGACTTCCCATGGTGGTTGGCGTTTGGAGCTGCAGGCGTTTTATTTATTCACCGCCCTTGCAGTGTTGTTGCTGGGGGCGGGGCGTTATGCGGTGCAGGAAGACTAGGCATGAGGCCGGCACCGGCAACCCTTGAGGGGCGTCTCGGGTGCGATTGACCGGGGTTAGGCCGAATCGGGTTCTCGATCCAGATCGAGTGATGCCGAGTTGATGCAGTAGCGAAGTCCGGTGGGATTCGGGCCGTCGCCGAACACGTGACCCAAATGGGCGTTACAGTTGGCGCATCGGACTTCGGTGCGGTGCATCCCGTGACTGAAATCTTCCAGGGTTCTAACGGCTGCCTCGCTGAAGGGTTGATAGAAACTGGGCCAGCCGGATCCAGAATCGTATTTCGTCTCGGCGCTAAATAGGGGCGCTTCACAACAAACGCAGCGGTACAGACCGGGTTCTTTGCAGTCGTGGTAGATCCCGGTAAAGGGGGGTTCGGTCCCGCCCCGACGCGTTATCTGATACTGCTCCGGGGTTAATTTTTGCCGCCAATGTGCATCGTCATGATCACTTTGATCTGCCATATCAGAACATTCCCCTTTTAACGCTCGATTTAGACCGCGTCATCGTCGGGCAGTTGGATCAGTTCGCCGATTTCCCGATGCAGGACTTCGGTATCCCCCAAATTGTATTCGATCAAGTGGCGCAGATGGGTAATGCTGTCCAAATCGATAGATGTACATTTCCACCCGATCCGTTCGTCGTCGACATGCACGGCCAGGCCTTGCATTTCGATCACGTCATCGTCGCTACCTAGGCGGATAATTAGGCACCCTTCGGTTCCGGGTGCTCCCTGCCAATCTTCGGGCCGGGTGATGAGCGCTCCCTTAAGAGAGATGTCCAGAAGTTCCGATTGTAAGCGTCGGCCGCTGTTTTGCAGCTCTACTTGACTGGCAAATTCGATTCGCGTGAAGTTCCGTCGTTCCACATTCATTGTTAGTGTCGTTGAATTGGAATAGTTTGGTGATGTGGTTTTACCTGATGGCCGGATGATTGTGTCGCTCCGGCCGGACATCCGGATAGGGTGACCACAGTTCGTTATTTTCTTGTTCGATCAGCTTGACGGGTTTTGTGATGTGACGCAAGTTGCCTTCGCGCTCTCCATTCACTGAGCCCTTTACAAATGAGTAATATCTAAATTAGATTATTCTCATCTAATAATTTCGGAATGGGAGACATCGTCGATGGCACGCCCCTGCGTCGAGCCTTTCTTACATGAACCTTCCTCCACGTTTTCATATGTGATCTGGGATCCCGAGACACGACGGGCAGCCGTGATTGATCCCGTGCTCGATTTTGATCTGCCGTCAGGTCGAGCGCGCCATCAATCGGCGGATGCGATTTTGGCCTATGTCCGGGAAAACGCACTGACGGTGGATTGGATTCTAGAAACCCACGCCCACGCAGACCATCTCACGGCAGCACCCTATATAAAGCAAGCGGTCGGGGGGAAGATTGCTATTGGCGAGGGGATTCAAACCGTACAGGGCCGTTTCAAGACCCTCTTTAACCTATCCGATGATGCACTGATAGCCGATGGTCGGGATTTCGATCATTTATTCTGCGACCGGGAAACGTTTCGAGTCGGCAACTTGCAAGGCCGGGTCATCGCGACGCCTGGCCACACCTCCGACAGTGTCAGTTATCTCTTTAACGATACGTTATTCGTAGGCGATACCTTGTTTATGCCGGACTACGGCACGGCACGCTGCGACTTTCCGGGCGGGGACGCGAGGTTGTTGTATCAGTCCATTCAACGTCTTTTTGCACTGCCGGATACAACCCGAATGTTTCTGTGTCATGACTACCCGCCGGACGGCCGCGACTTCGAGTGCGAAACCACAGTTTTGGCGCAAAAGGAGCGGAATATTCACGTCGGCCCAGGGATGTCGGAAGACCAGTTCGTCGAATTGCGGACCGCGCGCGACGCCAAATTGCCCGTTCCGAAGCTCATCATTCCTTCGGTACAGGTCAACATCTGCGCCGGACGTTTGCCGGAACCGGAAGAAAATGGCGTGTCTTATTTGAAGCTGCCATTGGATGTGTTCTGACCCCGCGGTGGGAGACTCATTCAGCGACGGTATCGTCCTCCATTCTTGTGGATTGAAGATTTGATTATGGAAAATTTCACCCCCTATTCGGCACTAATCGGTGGTGCCTTGATCGGCCTG
Source organism: Pseudomonadota bacterium (assembly GCA_034189865.1). Lineage (NCBI taxonomy): Bacteria > Pseudomonadati > Pseudomonadota > Pseudomonadota bacterium. Next base: position 7,298 of record JAXHTV010000009.1, read on the forward strand.
AGTGCTACGGTTCTATTACTGTTCAACGGCCGCATCGCCGGCTTGAGCGGCATCGTCAATGGTGCGGTCGAATCATCCGGTGACCGAAGCTGGCGATGGTTGTTTCTCCTGGGCGTGGTGGGCGGTGCTTTGTTACACCAACTCACCCTGGGGCCGGCTTTTGCACTCCGCGAAGGGTATTCGCCATTGTTGTTGGGCGTGGCGGCTTTTCTGGTGGGCTTCGGTACGCGGATGGGGAACGGCTGTACCAGCGGGCATGGCGTTTGTGGAATCGGCCGCTTATCCGTCCGTTCGATTGTGGCCACGCTGACCTTTCTTGGTGCCGGGATCGTCACAGTCACTGTGGCTCGACAGTTGTTGGGAGTGTCGTTGTAATGGCGAGAATCAGTGCGTTGATCGCCGGGGTTTTGTTTGGTTTTGGGGTGACCTTGTCTCAGATGGTCAATCCGAACAAGGTGATCAATTTTATGGACGTTCTGGGTACGTGGGATCCCAGTTTGGCCCTGGTGGTCGGTGGCGCGGTCGCCGTGACACTGGCAACCTTCCCGTATGTCACCCGTCGTGTTCGTCCGGTTTGGGGGGATGTGTTTCAACTCCCCACGCGGCGAGATATTGATAGACCGCTGATTCTCGGTTCAGTTGTCTTTGGCGTGGGCTGGGGTTTGGCGGGCTATTGTCCCGGCGCCGCCGTTGGGGCTTTAGCGCTGAGTACTTGGGAGCCTTGGATCTTTCTGCCGGCGATGTTGGCCGGTTCAGCCGTGGCACGTGGTTTTCAGCGTCGCCGCGATTCACTTCCAGTTAAACGCCGGGCGAGTATCCATTGAACTTGCCTCCGGCTAGTGCGTCAGGAGGGCATTGGAGATGGCACATGTCGTGATCGTTGGGGCCGGTATTGGTGGACTACCGGCGGCCTATGAAATGCGTGAAGCGTTGGACTCGACCCATCAGGTGACGCTTATCAACGCGTCCGAGTCTTTTGAATTCGTTCCGTCCAATCCATGGGTCGCCGTGGGGTGGCGCACGCGTGAGAAAATCACGTTGCCCTTGGCGCCGGTGCTTGCTCGAAAAGGCATTCAGTTTATCGGTCAGGCGGTCACGCAGATCGAGCCGGAAAGCCGGCAGCTGACGCTCGAAGGCGGTGAGTCGGTGAGTTACGACTATCTGGTCATCACCACCGGGCCCAAATTGGCTTTCGATGAGGTGCCGGGCCTGGGGCCGATGGAGGGGTTCACTCATTCGATTTGTACCACCGATCACGCGGAACGGGCCTACGCGGCCTATCAAGCGTTTCTTAAAGACCCTGGGCCGGTGGTGATCGGCGCCGTGCAAGGGGCGAGTTGTTTCGGTCCGGCTTACGAATTCGCCATGATTCTCGATCGGGATCTGCGGAAAAGAAAGCTGAGGCACAAAGTGCCCATAACGTTCGTCACCAGCGAACCCTATATCGGGCATCTGGGTCTCGGCGGTGTGGGGGATTCCAAGTCACTGCTGGAATCGGAACTGCGGCAACGAGACGCCAAGTGGATCACCAATGCGAAGGTGAGTCGGGTCGAAGACGGAAAAATGTTCGTCGAGGAAGTGGACGCGGATGGAAATCCGAAAGCGCAGCACGAACTCGATTTCCATTTTTCCATGATGTTGCCCGCTTTCCGCGGTGTCGACGCAGTGGCCGGCGTGCCCGGTCTGTGTAACCCACGCGGTTTCGTGCTGGTCGACTCGCAGCAACGCAATCCCCGATATTCGACTATCTATTCCGCTGGTGTCTGTGTGGCCATCCCGCCCGTTGAGGCCACGCCGGTGCCTACCGGCGCTCCGAAAACCGGTTACATGATCGAATCGATGGTCACGGCCATCAAGGAGAATATCGCCGCGGAGCTCGCTGGTGAGACGCCCACGGCTACCGGCACCTGGAACGCGATCTGTCTGGCCGACCTCGGCGATACGGGGTTTGCGTTTGTGGCCTTGCCCCAGATTCCGCCGCGCAATGTCACCTGGGCAAAAAAAGGCAAATGGGTGCATTTGGCGAAAATCGGTTTCGAGCGTTATTTTCTTCGCAAGATGCGACACGGCGTGTCCGAGCCATTCGTCGAAAAATATCTGTTGCGCGTCTTGGGGATCGAGCGGCTGACCAACGACTAGGGCCCGTCTTTCCGCTCTTGGGAGAACGCGGTCGATTCGCCCCGAGCGGCCATTGGGAACCGCTCCGGGGCGATGGGCTGAACAATTGGCGGGATTGGACGATAAAGGAGAAGATTCGTTCGAAAAATCCCTCAGTCAATCGCCAGGAGCCGACATGACGACCGCGCATCCAGAGTTACACTCGCAGAAGTTGGTTCGCTGCCATATCCGCAATCCGCAGTCCGAGACCAGCATTCGTTTCGTCGAGCTCGAGAATTTTCGTCTTTGGGAATACATGATGCGACACAAGCACGGCCTTGTGGCGGAAGCCGTTAGTCTGTGCTTATGGGTCAACCTTAAAGAGTACCATCGCAAGGAGAACATTTACGCTCGGGCGGGTGATGTGCATACGCTCAATAGCATCGTGCTCAACATTTTTGATCCGTTGAACGGATACAGCCATGTCATCAAGCGCTACGCCTTGGCCGCAGATACCGAACGGCTAAAGACCACGCTGTTGTCCCATATCTCGGTTGATGTCCGGGAAAGCGATCGGTTTGATGTCACCGTTTATCCGGGATTTGGCGTGGCACGGTCTGACGTGGACGATCAGCAGTTGATTCTGGGTCTGGCGGATCAGTGAGTTTTCAGATCGATCCTAGCCGATCACGCGAGTCGGTCGGCGTTGTCAGCCGTCCCCGCACCAGCAGGTGCCGATCACCGATGGTATCTACCTTCAACGACAGCTTGGCCGTGTCGAGTTGGGTTTTGACCTCAACTGGACGATAAGCTGCCCGCAGCGAGTGTCGGAAGTCCTCGCGCAGCACTGCCGGCGCATCGCCCGCGTAGCGCTCAACCCAAATATCCAGCTCATCGCGATCTCACGGTCGGATCAGGTCCATGACGGCGACGTAGGCATCCTTGGCGCCGATCCGGCGTAGCGTCTGCCACAGCGCACTGGGTTCCTGAAGGCGGTGCAGCAGGCCATTGGATATCATCGTGTGGTCGCTTGCTTCCCGGCCGGGATCCTGATGTCCCAACTCAAGTTCAGTCCGCTCTTCCGTGCCCGCCTCCGCCCGTCGGCCCAGGGCCAGCGTCCGCAACATGCCGCCGGAATGCATCGATGATTTGGTCGTGGGCTTGCGAAAAGGCGGCGGCACAAACCGCTGCTTACGCCGGTGCGTCCATGAGTTCCAGCTCTGGAACGCGTTCCATGAGACATCAATCCAAGTTTGCGGCGATTGGGGTACGGAGCATTCCCTCTGCAGATCACGTCAAACTTTAAATCGTTTGACGAGAGCTTGAAGTCGGGCGGCTAAATCTCCCAACTCGGCGGTTGCGCTGTTGGTCTGTTCCGTCGACTCGGCGGACGCGTCCGCACCCCGACGGATGTTCTCAATATTGACGTTGATATCACTGGCCACGGCGCTTTGCTCTTCCGCCGCCGAGGCGATACGAACGTTCATGTCCCGGATCGTGGCCACAGCGGTTGTGATCGCCTCCAAGGCTTTGCCGGCGTCAGCGGCCTGAGTCACCCCCGCGCTCGCCTGTTCGCGGCCGGTTTGCATCACATTTACCGCATTTTTCGCCGCCGCCTGAAGGCGCTCGATCATCTCTTGGATTTCGTTGGTCGATTCCCGGGTACGGCTGGCTAAGGTGCGGACTTCATCGGCCACCACGGCGAACCCCCGGCCTTGCTCGCCGGCCCGTGCCGCCTCAATCGCGGCGTTCAGCGCTAAAAGATTCGTTTGTTCCGCGATCCCTTTGATCACATCGAGCACGGCACCGATATTCTCGCTGTCGGACGCCAGTTGGGTGATGACCTCCGAGGCTTCCTGCACCTGGTTGGCTAGCATTTGAATCGCGTCCACCGTCGCTGTAACGACGTTTCGACCGTTTTTGGCGGCATCGTCCGCGTCTGACGCGGCCAAGGCAGCACCCTCCGCATCGCGGGCGACGCTCTGAACGACCGAGGCCATTTCCTGAACCGCTTCGGCCATGCGGTTGATTTCCGACTTCTGTTCCTGAACCCCTTTGTGGGCTTGTTCCGCTAGGGTGATCATGTCGGTACCCGAGGTGGTCAGTGCGTCTGAGGCGTCGGTTGCATTGCGCATCGCGTCGTGCACCGCCCGCATAAAGGCATTAAAACCCTGCGCGAACTGACTGGCCGGCTGTTCGGTGCGGTATGTGAGATCGATATTTCCTTCATGGCTGACGATCAGACGCTGTCCGATCCGGTGAATCTCCTCCGCCTGTTGCGCTTCCGACCGGAATTGGATAGCCAGGTAAACCAGAATGACCGATTCGAACACCACGTACGCAGCGTGGACCAGCACCATATGCAGGCCGTCGGCGGTGGGAAAGACGAAGATCGGGTAGCCGGCTTGCTGGAGCTGATTGAACAACAAGTGGTGCACGGCGATGACCCCCGCTGCGATCACGATGGGCATCCAGTCGCGGTAATAGAGCAAGAATGCGAGCAGCGCGAAAATGCCGAAGTGCGTTTCGACCATGCCGTGGGCCTGATGAATGGTGAGGCCCGAGAAGACCATGAATGCGGTGGCATTAGCCAGGCGGGATCCGAGCGTGCCTGGCATGGTCAGATATAGCAGGCTGGGTACGCCAGCCGCCGGCAAACCGATCAGCAGTGCGACGCCCCAGGTGGAATGCATGGGCGCGAAGGCCAGAGCGACCGCGAACAAAAACCAGTTGACGCTGACCATGATCTTGTCGCCCTGGCGACGGATGCAATCCAGTGTGTACTCGCTTTGTTCCATGTGTTGATGGCTCTTAATTTGGGATCGATCAGGCTGTCACAGGATTCAAGGCGTGGCTGTGTCGCCCGAGCCTTCGCCGATAGCATCGACGATGAAGCCAAATACCGCGGAGAGATCGATGTTCTGGATCAGTCCGGACAGCGAGAGATTTTGTTTGAACTCGTCCAAGAAGTCGCTCAGCGGGCCACCTGCGGATGCGTCGTCATCGCCGCCGTCGTCATTGCCGTCGTTGTTGTCATCGTTGATTTTGTCGAATGCGCTATCCGAGCTGCTGTTGGAGATGGCCAGCGCTGCCACGCCCACCACACCGATGCCAACCAAGGCTTTGTAAACAGGCGCCAGATTTTGGTATTCGCCATAGAATTCATCATTCAATACGATCCGTCCCACATGCTTTTGCATGAACGGAACGTCCTGGTAGGCATAGTCGACCACCAGGCTTTCCGCCGCCCAGTAGGATGAGAGCTCGGTGCCGACAAAAAAACCGGTGTTGGCCGCGGCCGTCTTACCCGGCCGGAAGTCGAACTGATAGCCAACGCTTGCGACGTGGCTCGTATCTTCCAGTTGGCGACGGTTTTCCAACGACAGCCGGGCGGTGGGTAGGAAATCGCGACCCGTTTGGCCTTGTAGTGGAAACTCCAGCGTGGCGATAATTCTCTGCCGGCCATCGAAGTCGATGGTTGCCGCTTGGGCAGGCCAACTCGCCAGCAGCGTCAATAGCATTAACGATGCAAGGCACGCCCGAGAGTAGTTTCGTTTCCAGGTGGGCTCCGTGGTGTCCCATGACAAATCGATCATCTGGCTCTCCCGTGGGGTGTCACCGTGGTTGTGGTGCGCTTCCCCGTTTCTTGTCGGTCAACGTGGCCTAAATCGGCATTTCTAAACCAAACCTTTAGGGGCGTGCACCGGATTCGCTTCAGTAGTAAAGAACCGAGCATTGACGGTTTCTGGGGAAGCGTTTTGATGGCCTGTGGGTCGGGAGCCGCGGAAGGACGAGCCGTTGTGACCGATTGTCGCTGAATTGCTAGAGCGTGTCGCAGGGGTCAACGTCCACCGACCAGCGCACCTGGCGGGCTGGTTTGCTTTCGGCAATCCTGTGGATCCACGGGGTCAAAAGTGCATGAAGTGTGCCGGGACTGTCCGCTTGAACCAGCAGCTGAGCCCGGTACCGTCCGGCACGACGATGCATGGGGGCCGGCACCGGTCCCAGGAGCAGGCATTGGGAGTCCAGCCGTATTGCTTCCTGACGGGCCCAGCTTAAGAACGCCATGGGTAGCTCGGCTTGGCTGGCCTCCGCGCGCAGCAGTGCAATGCGCGTGAACGGTGGCCAACCGGCGCGTTCGCGCTCGCCTAAAAGCGCGCGCGCGAACGCGCCGTAGCCTTGTTCGATTAACAGGCCGAGCATTGGGTGGTCGGGGTGGTGCGTTTGAACTAAAACCTCTCCCTGCCGCGCGTGGCGTCCGGCACGACCGGCTACTTGGACGATCAATTGTCCTAAGCGCTCGCCGGCTCGAAAATCGGTGCTGTAGAGCCCTTGATCGGCATCGAGGACAGCGGCCAAGTTAACGTTGGGAAAGTGATGTCCTTTGGCCAGCATTTGAGTGCCGATAAGAATTTGGTAGTGCCCGGCGCGGATTTCTGTGAGCAGTTTTTCCAGCGTGCCCTTTCGCTGGGTGGCGTCCCGGTCCACTCGTGCGATACGGGCGTTTGGAAAGTGCTGCTGCAGCGCATCCTCGATACGCACGGTTCCGGATCCGATCGGTTCCGGGGCAGCGTCATGGCAAGCGGGACAGTCGGTGGGCACCGGTGCGCGTTTGCCACAGTGGTGACAGCGAAGTTCGCCAACCATCGTGGCCTGGTCGCGGTCAGGGTGGACTGTGTAAGGTGAGGCGCAGCGTTCGCACTCGGCGATCCAGCCGCACGCGTGACACCGCAGAATCGGCGCGAAGCCCCGTCTGTTTTGGAACAACAGGACTTGGCCGCCGTCGCTGAGATGTTCTCGCATTCGTGTCAGCAATGTGGGGGACAATTGCGCCTGCGCTCGTACGTGTCGCATGTCGACCAGATGGACTTTCGGCGGTGCGATACCGGTTGCTCGCTTGGACAGCTTGAGATGACTGTAACGCCCGGTGATGGCGTTCTGCAGCGTTTCCAATGAGGGTGTCGCGGAACCCAGAATGACCGGAATGCCAAGGCTCTTTGCACGCCAAACGGCGATATCCCGCGCTGAGTATCGAAAACCGTCCTGTTGTTTGAAGGACGGATCGTGTTCTTCATCGACCACCATCAGCCCAGCGTTCGGCAAAGGTAGGAATACGGCGGAACGGGTGCCGACGATAAGGCGCGCATCGCCCGATTGGGCATCCAGCCAGGCTGTTTGTCGTTGTTTTTCTGTCAGCCCGGAATGATAGAGCGTGAGCGGCTGGTCGATCCGAGCACGGAATCGAGCCATCAGTTGGGGTGTCAGGCCAATTTCGGGTACCAGGACCAAAGCTTGTTTTCCTTGGGCGAGCGTATCCAGGATGGCCTGAAGGTAGATCTCGGTTTTACCGCTGCCGGTGACGCCGTCTAGCAGAAATGTGCAATAGCCGACGCTTGAATGAATTTCCGAGACGGCGGTGAGCTGGTCGGCCGTCAAGTCCGGCGGCGTGGCACCGCTGACCGGGTCTTCTGATTGAGAAACGTCCTGCCCGTGTCGACGTTGAATCCAGCCCCGTCGCTCAAGGCGGCGGATGGGGTCGGAGACCTCACCCAGGGTGGCCCTGAGCTGCGCCGGGGTGAGCCCCTGGGGGTGGTCCCTTAATGCCAGTAACACATCCCGTTGGCGGATAGCGCGGCCCCCTAATTGCTCCGTAAGGGCGGCCGCGCCATTGGGCGTCAAAACCCAATGAAAAGGGAGACGGCGTTCTGCAGGCGCACCCTGGCGCAATGGTCCGGGTAATATGGCCGCAAAAACCTCACCTGGGGGGTGGTGGTAGTAGCTGGCGGCCCAAACGGCGAGTTGGGTGATATCCGAGGGCAGAAGGGGCTGCTCATCGATCAGCGCGATGATCGGCCGAAGTTTCGCGTGCTCGACATGGGGGCGTTCTTCCAGCGATACGATGATCCCGACGGTCTCTCGGCGACCGAGAGGGACACGAACGCGACAGCCCGGTTGAATGGCAGTGTTGGCGTAACCGGTTGGCGGCAGATAGTCGAGGTAAGTGCGAAGGGGGCTGGCAACGGCGACCCGAATAATGGGAGATCGGCCTATCATTGAGTTACTTTAGCATTATCTTGAATTCTGAGCGTCGATTATCCACAAAATCTGTGGATAACTATGTGGATTAAAACCGGCGAAATACCGCAAGTCCCCGTCAGCGTTGGTTCTGTTACGGATTGATGACATTTTACCCTTTTTTAAACAAGTTCAATTATTACAATGGCTTGCGGGGTAATTTGAAGATTGGAATTCAGCAACGCGCGCTATGTCAGAATAGTTTCGTATTTCGCAGCGTTGTGTGCATAAGTTTTTTAGGGACTTGGGCGGTTTTTCGACGCTACCACGGTAGCGTCATAAAAAAACCGCCCTCAAAGAGGGCGGTTCAAAGAAGCTAAAAGACCACGGGTTTCGATCAAAATTCTTTGATCGCGGAGATGAGTTTCGCGGCCACTTCCTGCCCGTCGCCGTAGAGCATTCGCGTATTGTCGAGCGTAAACAGCGCGTTTTGTATACCGGAGAACCCGGTTCCCTGGCCGCGTTTGATGACAATGACGTTTTTCGCTTGGTCGGCATTGAGGATGGGCATGCCATAGATGGGGCTTTCCGGATTGGTCCGGGCCATCGGATTGACCACGTCGTTGGCGCCGATGATCAAGGCCACATCGGCGGTCCCGAACTCCGTATTGATCTCCTCAAGGTCGTAGATCAAGTCATAGGGCACGCCCGCCTCGGCGAGCAGCACGTTCATATGACCTGGCATCCGACCGGCTACGGGGTGGATGGCGAATTTGACCTTCACACCACGTCCGATCAACTCCTGGCACAGTTCCCACACTTTGTGTTGGGCTTGAGCCACGGCCATGCCGTAACCGGGCACGATCAATACTTTTTCGGCGTAGGCCATCATCACCGCTGCATCCGGTAACTCGATGGGTTTCATCGTGCCACCCGATTCGCCGACCGCTCCGCCTTCACTGGCTGCACCGAAATTGCTGAACAGGACGTTGGTCAACGGCCGGTTCATCGCCTTGGCCATGAGTTGAGTCAGCAGACTCCCGGCGGCACCAACCACGGTACCGGCGATGATCATGGCCGCGTTCTGCAGCACAAACCCTTCGAACGCCACGGCCAGGCCTGTCAACGCGTTATACAACGAGATGACCACCGGCATGTCGGCGCCCCCAATGGGCAGCGTCATGGTGATCCCGAGGATCAGCGACAAAGTAAAGAAAAGCAGAATCGCGAAACCGCTGGCGTCAGCGCCCGCGTTGACGATGTGCAGTCCGAGGAAAGCGATGACGACGAACAGGCCGAGATTGACCCAATGCTGGTTGTCGAAACGGATCGTCCGTTCGATCAATCCCTGCAGCTTTCCGAAGGCGACCAAGCTCCCGCTGAACGAAACGGTACCGATCACGCCACCGAGTACCGCGAGTGCGACCACCACACCTTCATGTGGCGTGCCAGCGCCCAGTTCCACTGCAGCGATCGCCGCGGCGGCACCGCCACCCATGCCGTTGTAGAGGGCGATCATCTGTGGCATGTCGGTCATGGCGACCTGTTTGCCGCTGACCCACGCCGCACCTCCACCAATGGCCATGGCCAATAACATGAAGAAGTAAGTGCCGAACCCGACATCCGAGCCCATGTCGGGATGGAAGAAGGTGACCAGGGTTGCGACCACCATGCCGGCACCGGCCCAAAGAATCCCGTTACGGGCGGTCTTGGGTGACGACATCCGTTTCAGGCCGATGATGAACAGGAACGCCGTCGCGAAGTAGGCGATGTTAATGAGCGTATTGGCGAAGGAAGGAGCGACTTCTACGGCCATTATTTGCCCTCCTTGCTGCTCTTGAACATTTCCAGCATTCGTTCGGTCACGACATAGCCACCCGCGGCGTTGCCGGCAGCCAGAATGACCCCCAGAAATCCGACCAGTTGGGTGAGAAAAGAGTCTGCTTGACCCATGGCGACCATGGCCCCCACCAACACGATGCCGTGAACGAAATTCGACCCGGACATCAATGGGGTGTGAAGGATCGCCGGGACGCGGCCGATAATTTCATAACCGGTGAATGCCGCCAGCATGAATATATAGAGTGCGGTGAATCCTTCGATCATCAGTTGTCTCCTTCAACCAATTCCCGGGTGGCTTGGTGTTTGATTTCGCCGTCGTGGGTGACGACGCTCTCGGCCAAGATTTCATCGTCCCAGTTCAGCTTGATTTGGCCTTCTTCGACCATCAGCGTGAGAAAGTTCAGGAGGTTCTTGGCATACATCTCACTGGCATGTTCGGCGAGCATGCTCGGAACGTTGAGCGGGCCGTAAATGGTGACATGCTTCGAATGTACTTTCTTGCCCGGCTTGGTGAGCTCGCAATTGCCCCCGCCTTCCGCCGCCAAATCGATGACAACGGCCCCTGGCTTCATCTGACTCACCATGTCCTTGGTGATGATTTTTGGCGCCGGTCGGCCCGGCACGGCGGCGGTCGTGATGACCACATCCGCTTTGCTCACATGCTTGGCGAGCAGGTCCTGTTGCTGGGCTTTTTCCTCTTCGGTGAGCTCCCGCGCATAACCGCCCGCGGCATCCGCACTCACGGCGAGTTGCACAAATTTAGCCCCCAAGGATTCGACCTGCTCCTTGGCGGCCGGCCGCACATCGTAGCCTTCGACTTGTGCGCCTAGGCGCTTGGCGGTGGCGATGGCCTGAAGCCCGGCCACGCCGGCGCCGATGACCAAGGCCGTGGCCGGACGGATGGTCCCGGCTGCGGTCGTCAGCATGGGAAAGAATCGACCCAGCTGATCGGCAGCCATCAAAGCGGCCTTGTATCCGGCAACGGAGGCTTGGGACGACAAGGCATCCATCGACTGTGCTCTGGATATTCGCGGAATCAACTCGACGGAAAACGCGGTGATTTTGCGGTCCCGCAAGAGCTTGATTTGCTCGAGATTCTTATGGGCGGCAAGGAAGCCGATCAATATCGCGCCTTCCTTCATCTGCGCGATTTCCTCAGCGCTCGGCGGTTGCACTTTGAGCACGATATCGGCGTCTTTGTAGGCAGCAGCGGCGTTAGCCACTGCGGTGGCTTTCTCGTATGCCCCGTCGGCAAGACTGACGCCACTGCCGGCATCTTTCTCGATAACGACGTTCAGGCCCATGTCGGCCATCTTATTGGCAACGACGGGAACAAGCGCGACCCGCTTCTCCCCGCTTAAGGTTTCCTTTGGTACGGCTACGTTAATTGGCATGATTCTGTCTCCAGTGCCCGGCCACGAGGTCTGAACGAAATACCGATAACATCCATGTTTGGAGCCGGTGTGCGTGACGGGGGCAAGCAATAGCTTGCCCGGCGGCTACCGACCGCTCATCCGCGGTCAGGTATCCGTGCAACGCAAGGGGATACAAGGGCCGACCGGCAATTATAGCGACGGGGTCGGATGATGGCCAGTGGACCGCCGGAGTAACCGAAGCTTGCAACTATGGGCGTCTTATTATTGTCATAACAATAGCTTGTATTTGCATTTTGTCAGCGGTTCTGACATATAGATGCAAGCCTTGTCGTTCTTGAATTCGTTTTCGACACTTGAGGTGGTGCGTGTACGACTTGAGCCAGCAAGTGCTTCGGACCGATGTCAGTGGCATGCCGCTGGAGTGGGTGGATTATCAGCAGGCCGCCCGACTCTATCACGTCGGTCAAGTCGCCTATTCTTTGGGGTCCTCACTTTATCGTCTCCATGGTGGGATCTGCGCCCGCACCGGCTTGCGCAGCCATGTGGATATTTATTCCATCATTGCCACGGTAGGTGATAGTTCCAACTATCATCGGATTCACTTGCACTACACACCCCCTTTGAGCAATCGCACGTTGTTCCGACGCGATGGCAATCTGTGCCTGTACTGTGGCCAGCGCTTTCGGGACAGTGATTTGTCTCGCGATCACGTTACCCCCTTGAGTCAGGGTGGACGGGATACTTGGGCCAATGTGGTGGCGGCCTGTAAGCGCTGCAACAACCACAAGGCGGGGCGGACGCCCGAGCAGGCGCGTATGCAGTTGCTTGCCATTCCTTTTACGCCCACCCACGCGGAGTATGTCTATCTGCAGGGGCGGCGGGTGTTGGCTGATCAAATGCAGTTTTTACTGGCTCATTTTCCGCGAAGCAGCCCCTTGCATCGACGCGTCCGCGCCGATTTCTCTTAAGTCCCCTGCGTTTTTCCGTCGGGCGCTTGAAGAAGATACGGAGCGATGAGCTCGGTCAGTGCCGCGATGTGATCGCTCCGGTCATTGAGTGCCGGGATATAGCGTAGGTCTTCACCACCGGCCTCACGGAAAAAATCGGCGTTCTGCTCTGCGATCTCTTCGAGTGTTTCAAGGCAATCGGCCGCGAATCCCGGACACACCACGTCCAATTGTCTGAGCCCCGAACCGGCCAAATGGCGCACCGTCTCGTCGGTATAGGGTTTGAGCCATTTTGTCGGGCCAAAACGCGATTGGAAACTCAATGTCCACTCGCTGTCTTTGAGTCCCAGTCGGTCGGCGAGCAGACGTGCGGTGGTTGCACACTGCTCAGGATAAGGGTCGCCAGCATTGGCGTATTGCTGCGGAATGCCATGGAATGACAGCAATAAATGATCACCTCGGCCCCGTGCCGACCAGTGGTCGCGAATACTGTTAGCGAGTGCCTCGATATAGGGGGCGAAGTCCGCATAGCCGGCGACGAAATGCAGCGTCGGAAGAGACCGCCACCGCCGCAACACGTCACTGACGGCATCGAAGGTGCTGGCGGTGGTGGTGGCCGAGTACTGAGGATAGAGCGGCAACACCACGATGCGGTTTGCGCCTGCAGCTTGGACCTGTGCAAGTGCGGTTTCCAAGCTGGGTTGGCCGTAACGCATTCCGAGCGCGATCGTTGTCTTTTCCGGTGCGATGGCTTCCAGACGTTCACGCAGTGCGGCGGCTTGCCGTTCGCTAATGCTCAATAAGGGCGATCCGTCGTCCCAAACGCTGGCATAGGCCAGGGCGGATTTTCGCGGCCGGGTGCGGAGAATGACGCCGTGAAGCAGCGGCCACCACAGCAGACGCGGCGCTTCGATGACGCGAGGGTCGCTCAGAAACTCGGCGAGGTAACGCCGGACGGCCGGAGGGGTCGGTTCATCCGGAGTGCCCAGGTTCGTGAGTACAATGCCCAGGTGCGGATCGCGCCCATTATGGCTGCCTGTCATCTGCGAGGAATCCTTATCATATCGAGCCGATGCTCTCGGAGCCGGTTGTCGTTGCCTTCGGCGTGCATAGCATAGCGGAGACCTACTTGAGGGCGAAATCAAACACGGGTTTGTGTGCGCTTCAGATTAAGTCCGGTGAGTGCGAGCGATACCGATACCGTGGCATTTCGCCGGGTAGTCGGCGTTCTCAGCGCCGTAGGGATTGATTCCGATGGGGCTCGGGTTCATCGGGTGGCGCCGGCGGGGGGATAAGTCTTTGGATCAAGCCCGCCGGCACATCGAGCGAGGAAAGCAAGCGGCTGCCCGCTGCGTACTCCACCATTCGGGCTCCCAGCAGCACTTGGAGGGTGCCGACCAGCACGCCTCGCTGAACGGAATTTGCCAGTGGATTGTCAGGCACCGGTGCAAGCAAAGGGTCCTTGGTTTTTGCCGCTTGGCGGTAGTCGTCCGGAAGACCCCATTGGGTGAGTGCGGCGTGGGTCATCAGTCCGCCATTGCGGCGCATGAGCACGCGGAGCAGTTTTCTCATCGACTCGCGCGGAACTTGGTTTTCGATCAAGAACGGCAGGCTGTGTTGAAAGACCAGAATTCGTCCGCTGTTGCTCAGCAGGCCCAGCAGATAGGCGGCAAACGATTCGGTGTCGGCACGCAGCGCGAAGACCCGGCAAGCGTTGGCGCATTGTGGTGCGTGGGCCCATACCCGCTGGCCGAAATCCGGGAGTCCAGGCAGGTTGACCATCAGCATGGGTTTCATGGCGATTCCGCAAACGGCAGTCCGCATGCCTTCGTATCCGATGTGTACGATGGCGTAGTCGATACTGCCGATGGGGCCGGCAGCCGGTTGGTAGTAGGCGCTGTTGGCGACCCTCAGCACTTCGGCGGTGATGGCCGGGTCCCGCCGAACGATCTCGGCGACTTGGCGCGCGGATGAGCCGGGATCGTTCATTTTGTGAATCAGTTGGGGTACGACGCTGGGTAAGTGAGGTAGCGATAGATGGGTGTTGGTTGCTCGACGGAGCAAGCGGTCGAGTCTTCGGGCCAAGCGTTTCTCCCGGTCATCTAATCCCTCGGTGGCGTGGGGACCCAGTAACCACTGATCGAACAGGTCAGCGACTTGTTCCAACGACAGCGTTTGCTCGTCCGGTGCCGCGGCGCTTCGGTTGGCACCCGCGGCGGGCACCGGGGTGATCGCCGCCACAGCGCGAGCCCGCCCCCGTTTTCGGCGCGGCCAGAGTTTGCGAAAGTGGAAACGCCAATTAGGCATTATTCGGCAAGCTTTTCATGGCAAGGGCTTCCAATCATGCGTCAAACGCCCGTCGCCATTGTGGGATCAGCGGGCGCGAGGCGCTGGAGACGGACGACCACCCATCACTTCATGAATGGGAATCTCGCTGATGCCGTACCCGGCAGTTTCCGGAATCCGCATGACTTGGCCGTTCGGGCCGGCTGCCATTTCGGGCAACACCGTGACCACGGTGGAGTCGCGTGCCGCAGCAATGGTGTCGGCGACGTGGTGGTGGCGCGCCAGTTTCTGCAGATTCATGCGCGTTGGCCAGATGATGGTCAGTGTGCCGGCCGCGGCCTGTTCCAGGGCGTCTTGAGGGCGGATCCACAATGAGTCCACAGTCTCGCCGCCATCATGCAGGGCCACCTGATCCTCAGGCGCTTCAGCCAAAAAGAAATGGGTATCGAAACGTTTGGGTGCCATTACGGGCGTGATCCAGTGGGCGAATGGGGTTAAGCGATCCGTTGCGAGCTCCAAGTTTTCCCGGCTGGCCACATCGCCAAGATATACCGCCTTGGTTTCCACCGCTTGGCGATAGCGGCGCTCAAGATCAGCCAGCGCGGCGGCTCGAATCAGTTCGCCGGACATGCGCTCGCGGGCCAGCAGGACGCCGCATTCCTCGAAAGCCTCTCGAATGGAGGCAACCCGAAACGCCATGTCATCAGGCGAAATGCCTGGCAGCGGCCGACAATGTGTCAACACCGAAGGCAAGGTATCCGCCTGATCGACCTTGCCGCCGGGGAAAACCAGCGCGCCGCCAGCAAAATCGATTTGGTGATGGCGTTTGACCATAAAGACCTGCATTCCGCGAGGATGGTCGCGGACGAGCAGGAGTGTTGCCGCTGGGCGCGGCGGCTGTGTCGTTTCCATTTCCCTCTCCCCCATCTTTTCTACATCGTTATTCGCAATCAGTGCTTTAGCTTTATTTTGGGAATTTTTCGATCATGACGCGAAAATGACACCGACGTCCAGCGTTGTTCAACGGACGGTGGTGTTCTGCGGGGATACGTTGGGGACCGTCAGCATCAGGGCAAGACCTGCCAGAAAGAATATCAACACAACGGACAGTCCGATCCGCGGACTGCCGCTAATCCAGGTAAGCCAGCCCACCAACATGGGGCCTAAAAACGCTGTTGTTTTGCCGGAAAATGCCATTAAGCCAAACATTTCAGTGCGCAATTCCGTCGGCGCGACATGGGAAAGGTAAGATCGGCTCGCCGCCTGGGCCGGGCCGACAAATAATCCCAGTAGCGTACCGGACACCCAAAACGCGGTCGTGGACTCCACCGTGAGGATGGCCACGCCGGTGGTCAGCAGTCCGATCAGCGAGAGAACAATGGTGTTTCGGCTGCCCATCAGGTCATCCAGCCAGGCGAACAATCCGGCACCGATTCCGGCGGTCAGGTTTAGGACGATGGCAAACATCATGACCTCGGAGGTGTTCAGTCCGAAACTGCCGGCCGCGTAGATGCCACCGAACGCGAAAACGGTCGTTAGGCCGTCGATAAAGAACATTCGGGCAATCAGGAAGCGGATGATCACGCCATAGCGGCCCAAGTGACGCAGCGAGTCACCCAACTGTTTCAATCCCTGTCCGATGGCGGCGCCCAAGGGCAGGCGGGCTCGCGGTTGGTCTGGGGTGAAGAAAAACAAGGGCAAAGAAAAGACCAGATACCAAACACCGGCGAGGACGAAGGTGGCACGAACGTGCTCGGCTTGATCCCGGTCCAGACCAAATGGCGGCGGGTCCGCTTGTATGAGCCCGAACAGTGCGATCACCAGGCAGGCCAATCCGCCCAGGTAACCCAGGCCCCATGCCCAGCCGGACCAGCGGCCGATACGGTTCGGTTCGACCAGATCAGCCAGCATGGCATTGTAGAAAACCACGGCCAGTTCCACGCTGACGGTGCCAATGCCGACCAGAAGCAGGCCTTGGATTAAGTAAGACGGGTCGGGCTTGACGCTCCACAGCAGCACAGTGGCGACTGCCCCGGACACGGTCAGTGCGATCAGCCATGGTTTGCGGCGCCCGGCTCGGTCGGCAATGGCGCCCAGGACGGGTGCGGTGAGCGCCACGATGAGTCCGGCCAGGCCGACCGCTTGCCCCCACAATGCGTTGGCAGCCGATGGGTCCGCGATCACCGCTTCCATCAGATAGGTCGCGAAGACAAAGGTCTGAATCATGGTGGCAAATGCGCTGCTTGCCCAATCGTAAAAGGCCCAGGAAATCAGCGCGCGGCGCGAGGACGTCATTCAGTTGCTCCCACGTTGTGTTGGTCCTCCCCGCGCGCTCGACGCGCGCGCGCGATTGGGCGTCGGGCGGCGCTGCCCTTTCGACGACCAGGGCTGTTATCCTTTGCGCTCAAAGCCGACGTTTTGAGTCAGCGGCCACGCGCAATGGATAAATAATGGCGACGTTTACTTTAACCGCAAGTTGCCCGGACCAGATCGGAATTATCGCTGCGGTCAGCGGCTTTCTTGCCGAGCACGGTGGATCTATCGTGGAGGCCAGTCAACACTCTGATCAGGTGACTGGCTGGTTTTTTATGCGCTATGAGTTTCTGGCGGACGGGTTACCTTTCGATCTGGACGGCTTTTGCGCGGCGTTTGCCCCTTTGGCCGAGAAATTCGGAATGCAATGCACCGTGCGTTCGGCCGACGTCCCGTGCAAGGTGCTGATTCTCGTCAGCCGGGAAGATCATTGCCTCAATGATTTGCTCTACCGCTGGCGTAGTCGGGATTTCCGCTTTGACGTGGTTGCTGTGCTTTCGAATCACGAGTCTTTGCACGATCAAGTGGCCGCCTACGGTCTGCCGTTTCATCACGTCCCGATCGTACCGGCCACGCGAGAGCAGTCGTTCGCACAGGTCGAGCGGATCTTTTTAGAATACGGTGCCGATGTCATGGTTCTGGCCCGTTACATGCAAATCCTGCCGGTGGATTTGTGCCACCGATACGCCAATCGAATCATCAATATCCATCACAGTTTCTTACCTTCCTTTGCCGGGGCGCAGCCCTACCGACAAGCCTACGAGCGGGGTGTGAAGATTATTGGCGCGACCTGCCACTATGTCACTCCGGAGTTGGACGCCGGGCCTATTATTGAGCAGGACGTGATCCGCGTGGCTCACGGGGACACGGTGGAGCGTATGATCGCCTTTGGTCGGGATGTGGAGAAAACCGTGTTGGCGCGGGGGCTGCGTTACCATGTTCAGGGGCGGGTTTTGGTTCACGGTAATAAAACTGTGGTATTTCCGTAACGACTCGGCGATGCGCGGGTTCATCAGCAGACGGTCATTGAAAGGAGAGACAATGTTGGGGCGACGGATCGGCTGGGTCTTGGGGCTGGCTTTGTGGGGGCTTCCTGTCCTGGCGTGGGCTGACATTGAGGTGGGCCTGGGTTATCAGTACCAGCAATTGGAGTATTCACCCGTGGGTGGTTTGGAAGCGAGCTCGGGTTTGCATGGGCTGACCCTGCGTTTCCGTGAGCCGATTGACGAATGGTACGGCGATCTCAAGTTGTTCTACTTGACCGGTAGCGCCGATGATGTGGTATCGGCTTCGGGGGACGAGACCGACTGGGCCGCCGAGTATCGTTTTGGGCGTTCGCTGAATCATTGGTTTTCTTTGTATACCGGCGTTGCGTATCGTGACTGGACCACCGAAGACGGCGGCTTCGAAAGAGAACGAACCTATATCTATTCGCCGGTGGGTTTGGGTGTCGGTCATCCCATGGGCGGGATGGGTAGCTGGCGACTCGGCCTCGAATACGGATTGCTATGGGAGTCGGACATCGAGCCGGGAACCGACGACGACGGAGACTATTGGCAACTCGAGTTTGAGTTTCAATGGACCTTTGCCGGCAGAAATACGGTGTTCGCTGCGCCTTACGTCAGACAGTGGAGCGACACGGGCGATACCACGACATTCGGCCTCGCTCTGGGGATGGTTTTTTAGCCGGCCGCTGTGACGACGGTATCGCCTTGCGGGCTGGGATTATTCCGGCACGGCATGTTCCAGCACGCGGGCCAGTTCCTTGATTTTTTCGTTACCCCCTTGCTCCACCAAAAAGCGTTGCGCGGCGCGTAAAAGGCCATGGATGTGATCGTGGCCGGCTTGATCGGCTGCGGCCAATTCAGGTTCCAGCATGGTTTGAAACCGAAAATAATTACTGCGGCGTAATGCGGTTTCCAGGCGATGGCTCACGGTCAGGCCGAGACGGTCCTTGATCGGGTCGATCATCCATGACAGATCAGGCGCACTGGCTGGGGCTTCCGCCGCCAAGCGCTCCGGTGTCGCATCCTTGCCCAGTCCGGTGCCGAATGAGGCGAGTAAGCAGCCGGGGTAATCCGCCGGATCCCGTTGACCAAATTCCGCCAGATGGGCGACGGCCTGCAAGGAGGGGTTCCGGTCAAACATTCCGCCATCGATCAGCTCGATCAGCCCCTGAATCGGGACGTCGATCTGTTTGGGTGGGAATACGGTGGGCAGGGCCGCCGACGCCAGGCAGATGTCGCGAATCAGCAAATCCTGGTGATTGGGGTCGGCGCTATCGAAAATCATCGGACGCTCATGTCGGTTGTCCACCGCCGAGACCAGTGTGCGGGTCGGGATTTCGCCGAACCGTCGATCCTCGAAGATCTCAGTCAGTACGATCTCCAACCCTTGATTGTCATAGCGCGCCGGCGCCAGGCCTTCGCGGAACATTCGCTGGAACTGGTTCAGTAGTCTGGCGAATCCTTTCGGAAATACTTTCTCTCCGTGGCGTTGGTAGTGGCGCAGGATGTCCAGTGTGGTCATTCCCAGTCCCAACGCGCAGGTTAAAAGGCTTCCGGTGGACGTGCCGGTAAATACGTGGAAGTACCGGTACGTGGGGTGCGCCAGCATCATTTGCAACTGGTGGAGCCAAACCGCCGTCATAAAGCCACGAATCCCACCCCCGTCTATGCTCAATATGCGTAGTTGTTCTCGACGTTCCATGGTTTTGAGTGTCTGATTGTCTCGGCTTTTTGTTTGGTGTTGTTCGCAGTATCGGCGTTTATGGCCACTTTCTGCCAGTGGTTTCGCGCCCGGGCTCGCCGCTTGCCGTGTGTTGTCGCTGAAGGTTTTTGTGGACTTGCCGAAAAAAACTTATACAAAAGTGTTGCATCTATGTACAAGTATGCTCTATATTTCATCACATCTGTGGATTTAAGCGTCACAAAACTTATACAACATGCATGGGCGGGGCGCCCGATGGGAGATCCCAAATGAAAATCGCCGTTATCGGAAGTGGTATTTCCGGTCTATCAGCCGCGTGGTTGCTGCAGACGCGTTACGACGTCACCGTCTATGAGCAAAATCAATACATCGGCGGACACACGCACACGGTCGATGTGCCCCGTAGCGGCGATAGCATGGCTGTCGATACAGGCTTTATCGTTTACAACGAGCGTAACTACCCTCATCTGACCGCATTGTTCGACCATCTCGGTGTAGAAACCCGGGGTAGTGATATGTCCTTCGGCGTATCGCTGGACAATGGCCGGGTGGAATACGCCGGGGACAACCTGAACACCCTATTCGGTCAGCGAAAGAATTTTTTCCGGCCTTCCCATTGGCGCATGATCCGGGAGATTCTGCGGTTCAATCGTCAAGCCAAAAGTCTGTTGGGCGACCCGGTGCTGGAGGATCAGACGCTCGGCGCTTTCCTGGACGACAACGGCTACAGTCAGGCATTGCGGGATCGCTACTTGATCCCTATGGCCGCCGCCATCTGGTCGTGTCCGCCCCGAACAATGCTTGGGTTCCCAGCCGCCAGTTTTCTGCGGTTCTTCGACAACCATGGATTGTTGGACCTGTCTGGCAGACCGGTTTGGCGGACCGTGGTGGGCGGCAGCCGCGAGTATGTGCGCCGTTTGACGGCCACTTTCGCCAACCGAATTCAGGTCGGCTGCCCCGCAGTTCGGGTGGTTCGGGATGCTGGTGGCGTGACGGTGATCGATGGTGAAGGGCGGAAGGTCCGGTATGACCAAGTTGTGTTCGGGTGTCATGCCGATCAGGCGCTGCAACTGATCGATCGGCCCAGTGTGTGGGAGACGAAGCTACTCACCGCCTTCCGCTATCAACCGAATCGTGTTTATTTGCATACCGATGAGCGTTTGATGCCGCGGCGGCGAAACGTCTGGGCTTCCTGGAACTATGTCTCCAACCGATCGGACGGCGGCGAGCGGGATGTGTCTGTGAGCTACTGGATGAATCGTCTGCAAGGCCTATCCGGAGATACCCAGTACATCGTCTCTCTTAATCCGGTGCGCAAGCCTCGCGCTTCCCACGTGATCGGGGTGTATGACTACGATCACCCGGTGTTTTCTCTCTCGGCCATGCGGGCGCAGCCACTGTTGGATCGGCTTCAAGGCCAGAACCATAGTTGGTTCTGTGGCGCTTACTTCGGTTATGGTTTTCACGAAGACGGCTTACGATCCGGCGTGCACTTGGCCGCCCGGCTTGGTGTGCCCGCGCCCTGGATGGAGGGTGCAACCCCGCTGAAGCAATCGGCAGTGATCGCCGGGGTAGACAGCATCGACGTCGACGGTGTCGCGAACATCGGTTGAGGGGACGGCATGAACGAACGGCTCTACCAAGCGACTGTGACACACGCCCGCCCCGGGCCTCCGGCCTATCGTTTTCACTACCGTGTGTTCAGTTTTTTACTGGATCTCGATGGTCTGGCTCAGCTCGACCGACGCTTGAAGTGGTTCTCTTACAATCGCCGCAACCTGGTCAGCTTTTACGATGCCGATCACGGGCCGCGCGACGGCACCCCCTGCCGGCAGTGGTTGGACTCACTTTTGCGCGACGCCGAGGTCGACTTGGCCGGCGGCTCGATTCGTGTGCTGTGTTTTCCGAGGGTCCTCGGGTATGTCTTTAATCCCTTGAGTGTTTGGTATGCCTACCATGCCGACGGTAGTTTGCGGGCAGTAGTTTGCGAAGTCAGCAACACCTTCGGCGAGTTTCACTGGTATCTGCTGAAGAATGATGACGGGCGCCCGTTGGATCCGTCGGATCCTCCGTCTAAACAAAAGGCGTTTCACGTTTCGCCATTTTTCAGCGTCGAGGGCGAGTACCGCTTCCGCTTCCGAATGCCCGATGAGCGTGTGGGTGTGGAAATCGATTACCTCGTCGACGGCCTTCCCGTGCTGTATGCCACTCTCCATGGTCGGGCGCAGGCACTGACCGACCGGGCGATTTTGCTTCGATTGCTCGGTATGCCGCTCATGACATTGAAAGTGACGGCAATGATCTACTGGCAGGCTCTCAAGCTGTGGTTGCGGGGAGCTTCGTTTCATCCTAAACCGGCGACGCCGCCGCATACGAGGAGCAGTTCATCATGAATTCTCAGAATCGAGCGAATGCCCTGAGTCAACCTCTTGATTTCCGTGGGACACCATGGTCCATGAGGCTATTCGGCCGCGTTCTGGACCGAATTGGCGTGGGCAGTATTCGGCTCGAGACCGCGCGAGGTTTGGTGCGTGAATTTGAAGGTCATGAGCCGGGGCCGGCCGTCAATGCCCGGATTAACCGTAACCGCGTCGCTTGGCGTTTTCTGCGCGGCGGCGATACAGGATTGCTCGAATCCTACATGGATGGCGACTGGGATACCGATGACTTGGCTGATTTCCTGACTTGGGGAGCGATGAATGAGGAAGCGTTCGGCGAGGTGCTTAACGGGCTTCGTTATGCGCGCGTCTTCCGGGGGATTTTGCATGCGTTGAATCGCAACAGTCGCGCCGGTAGTCGACGCAATATCGCCCGACATTACGACCTGGGCAACGATTTCTACGCCTTGTGGCTGGATCCGACCATGACCTATTCCAGCGGCATCTTCGCGACGTCCGATGCCACCCTCGAGCAGGCGCAAATCGAAAAATATCGTCGCATGCTGGCGCGGTTGGATCTGAGGAGCGATCACCATTTGCTCGAGATCGGTTCCGGATGGGGCGGATTTGCCTTGTATGCGGCCCAACAAACGGGCTGTCGCGTCACCAGTATTACCTTGTCCAAAGAACAGCTCGATGAGGCGCGCCGGCGCGCCCAGGTGGCGGGTCTGGCCGATCGGGTGCGGTTCGAATACCGTGACTATCGTGACGTCGATCAAACCTATGATCGCGTCGTCTCGATCGAAATGTTCGAAGCGGTGGGTGAAGAATTCTGGCCGGTCTATTTTAAAACCTTGCATGATCGGTTGGTGCCCGGCGGCCGCGCGGCATTACAGGTGATCACTATCGATGATGATTGTTTTGAGGACTATCGCCGCGGCGTAGATTTCATTCAGCGCTATATCTTTCCAGGCGGCATGCTGCCTTCGCCGAAAGTGTTCGAGTCCCACGTTGAGGGGGCAGGCCTTCGAACCGTCAACCGCGATTTCTTCGGTCAGGATTACGCCGAAACGCTGGCGTATTGGGATCGGAACGTCACCCAAGTCAGCGATCGCTTGATCGAGATGGGCTATGACATGCGGTTTCAGCGTATGTGGCACGCCTATCTGGCTTACTGTCAAGCGGGCTTTCGGCTCGGGCGCATCGATGTGATGCAAACCGCTTTGATTAAGTCGTGAGCACATTGGCCTCGGACCGGACCGTTTCCGGCGCAGATCCTGGCAGGGTGAGTTGGCCGGTTTTGGTGGCCTTCGGTTTGCCGTCGTTGCCGATGGCGGCCTTGGCCGTGCCGCTGTTTATCTACCTCCCGCCCTATTACGTCGAGGAGCTGGGCGTCAGTTTGTCGCTGGTGGGTTCACTGCTGCTTCTGGCCCGGTTGTGGGACGTGGTGACGGATCCGTTGGTCGGTATTGTGAGCGATCGGGTCACGACCCCCTTCGGTCGGCGCAAACCCTGGGCCTTATTGGGCTTGCCGCTGTTATTGATAGGCGTCTGGTTTTTGTTTTTGCCGGGAAGCTCGGCCAGCGGCGGCTACTTGTTGGTCTGGAGCTTGGTCGTGGCCTTCGGTTGGACCGTGATTTCTTTGCCCCACAACGCCTGGGCGGCCGAGCTCTCGCCGGATTATCACGAGCGCGCGCGCATCTATGGCGTCACGCAGGCCTTTGTGATTGTGGGTACGGTGGTCGGGGTTGTGCTTCCGGGGCTTGTTCAAGCGAACGGCGGCAGCCGTGGCGACGCCCTGGGTATCACGTTTCTGTTCGTCTTGGCCACTTTGCCCGTTCTGGGTTTGTGGATGATCTGGCGGGTGCCCGAACCGCCTGCGACCGATGCCCATGTGGGGTGGTCACACGGCTTTCGATTATTGGGGCAAAACCGGCCGTTCCGGCGGCTACTTATCGCCTATCTGATCAATGGCATCGCCAATGGCCTGCCCGCCAGTCTGTTCTTGTTGTACGTGGGGGCGTTTATCGGCGGGGAGAACAGCAGCGGGATCTTGCTATTGACCTATTTCGGCGCGGGTTTTGCGGCGCTCCCTTTTTGGCTGCGTTTCTTGCGCAGCCATAGTAAACACCGGATCTGGTGTGTGGCCATGTTGCTGACCTGTCTGGTCTTTGCGACGGTTCCCCTGATCCCGCCGGGACAGTTCTGGTGGTTCTTCGTGGTTTGTCTGTTGACCGGAACCACGGTGGGTGTGGATTTGGCGTTGCCGGCGTCCATTCAGGCTGACGTGATAGACG
This sequence comes from Pseudomonadota bacterium, assembly GCA_034189865.1. Classification (NCBI taxonomy): domain Bacteria; kingdom Pseudomonadati; phylum Pseudomonadota; species Pseudomonadota bacterium. Next base: position 31,558 of record JAXHTV010000009.1, read on the forward strand.
AAGATACCGCGCAATCCGGCACTTCCAGAGCAGGCACTTACTTTGCGCTGTGGGGTATGGCCACCAAGCTGGCCTTGGCCTTGGCCGTGGGATTGGCCTACCCGTTGTTGGACTGGGCCGGATTCGAAGCGGGTGAAGAGAATACGCGCTCGGCGCTATTGGCGCTGGCGCTGCTTTACGGGGGCGGCCCAGTGGTCGCCAAGCTGTTAGCGGTGGCGCTGATGTGGAACTTCCCGCTGACAGAAGCACGCCAGCGTGAGTTGAGAGAACAAATCGCATCCGTTCGTGATGGTAGAGATGAGGTGATGGTATGACACATCGATTGATCGGGCTCATTTTTCTAGCTGGTGCCGTGGCGTTGCTGGCCGGTTGCGGGACGGTGACCCCCAAAGCTTATGAGCAAGCCGAACCGCGCTTTGTTCTCGAGGATTATTTTCTCGGGAAAACCAAGGCGTGGGGGATTTTCGAGGATCGTAAAGGCCAGGTTCAGCGTCAGTTTGTGGTCGAGATCACCGGAGCCATGGACGGCGATGAGCTCGTGCTAACTGAAGATTTTGTCTACGCCGACGGCGAAGTGTCCCAACGGATTTGGCGCGTCCGCCGGATCGACGAGCATCGATACGAAGGACGGGCCGATGATGTCGATGGCGTCGCCACCGGTGAGAGCTATGGCAACGCCTTGTATTGGAGCTACATCTTGCGCTTGCCGGTGGGGGACGATGTCTACAACGTTCGTTTCGACGACTGGATGTTCCTGCAGCCGGACGGTGTGCTACTCAACCGGGCGCGCATGAGCAAGTTCGGTATTCATCTGGGTGAAGTGACTATTGCTTTCCAGAAAGTCGAGTGAGCGCGTGGTCTGCTCAGTCCAACAGATGATCGCTCAGCTCGTCCAGTTTTTCGATGGTGACATCCGGGGGCGTGTTGTTGGGCCAGTTGCGTCCGGCGGGGTTAAACCAGGCGGTTCGCAATCCGGCTTGGCGGGCACCCTCAATGTCGCTAAGAGGATCGTCACCCACGTGCAATACCGCCTCGGGCGCCACCCGGATCGTTTCGCACGCGGCCTTAAAAATGGCCGGATGCGGTTTTCGGTAACCCACATCCGCCGGGCTTACGCTGGCTTGGAATAGATGATCAATGCCGATCACGGACAGATCCGCATTCCCGTTGGTGACGCTGATCAAGGGGTACCGTTTGCCCAGGCGCCGAAGGGTGGGGATGACGTCGTCGAACAGTACCACTTCGTTTCGGGCCTGATAGAAGACGGCGAAAGCTTCATCCGCCACGCTGGCGTCATAGCCGGCATGCTGCGCCGCCAAGGATAAGGTTTCGCGGCGTAGAGCGCTGATGTCGTGGGCCAGATCGGCTCGGTTAGCAGCGACGCGATACAGCAGTCGCCGTAATTCTTCGCCTGGGTAGTGCTCCACGACTCGCGGATAACGACGGGAGAGCCAGTCCTTCAGTTTGTTTTCCGCGCGGAGCAGAACGGGCGGCATATGCCAAAGGGTATCGTCGAGGTCGAATGATATGGCTCGGATGGCTTGGCGAAGTAACACGTGCTTATCCCAGCCGGTGCTTGAGGCGGCGCAGGATGGCCCCCAAGACCGGGATGTGTTCGTAGATGTGGTGGGCGGCGTCCCAATAGTCGATGTGTTCGATGGCCCGGCCATCGTCCGCGAACAGTACTCGGGAAGTGCCGATGATTTCACGGTCCTTACTCGGTTGCCAGCGACGAAGCCGGTAGTCGAGGCGCCACAGCAGAAAGGCGTTGTGGTCACGCTCCGACCAATCGAGGATCGAAAAGTGAGCCGTAGCGCACTGCGTGAACATCCGTTCAAACAGTTCAATGACCACCCCGGTGCCGTGGATGTCGTTAAACGGATCCTTGAAATGAATTTCGGGCGAGAAAATCTCCGAGGCCTCCGCGGCAAGCCGTTCGGGTGTGAGCTCTTCGTAAAAATGGATGTAGCGTTGCAACGCCTCTGATGGCTTTGGATCGTTCATGATGTAACAGTGTTGTCTAACAAATATTGGGTTGTTCGTTATTCATAACGAATTGAGTTGATGGTATTATTACAAAAAATATGTCGTGGTCGTATATGTTTGAGTCAACATCAACAGATCAGAAAGGCAATCCCCCTTCCGGTGAGGGTGGCGCGGGTGGTTTGAGTCCCGATCAGGAGCTTTTTCCCATTCGCACCGTATCCAGTATCACTGGGGTTAATTCCGTCACTCTTCGGGCATGGGAGCGGCGCTACGGCTTGATCCGGCCCAAGCGGACGGCGAAAGGTCACCGCCTGTATTCGCGGGAAGACATTCATCGTATCAACCAAGTGTTGGGGCTGTTGGAGCGGGGCATATCGATTGGCCAGGTTCGCGCGGCGCTCGACAGCCACCCCGCGGAGTTGCCGGAACGCGCCGGTCCCTGGGCGGATTATGTCGCCCGGATGGTGGACGCCACTATTCGCTTTGACGAAAAAGCATTGACGGCGATCTACAATGACGCGCTGGCTTTGTATCCGGTCGAGTTCGTCACAGAACAACTGATTGTTCCCTTGCTCAAGGAATTGGGTCGCCGCTGGGAATCGGCGGAAGGCAGTGTCGCCGAAGAACACTTTTTCAGTGTTTACATGCGTAACAAGCTGGGCGCGCGTTTTCACCATATGTCGTCGGAATCCCGCGGACCCAAGCTTTTGTGTGCCTGTGTGCCCTACGAGCAGCATGAAATCGCCTTGATGCTGTTCTGTCTCGCAGCCATGGCGCGTAACTATCGCGTCGTGCTTTTGGGTGCGCAAATGCCCTTCGAAGACTTGCCTCTGGCGGCCAAGCGATCCAATTGCGACGCTGTTGTATTGGCCGGTTCGGAGGCTGCCTATTGGCCTGGCCTGGAGGCGGATCTGAGGGTGCTGGTCAAAGAGTCCCCTGTGCCGGTGATGATCGGCGGGGCATTGTCCACTAATCATCGGGACGAGATTTCGCGGGCCGGGGCGGCTGCGCTAGGCGAAGACGTCGCTCAGGGCATTCGCCGAATCGGTGAAGTGTTGGCGGTCAACTGAAATCCACCGTCGTTTGTTGAGCTTAAGCCGGCGGGTGATACGCGGGGCTGAGTTCGATCACCGCTTGAATCATGGCGCCGGCATGAGCGGGATCCACGCCGGGCGTGATGCCATGGCCCAGATTGAAGACGTGTCCGCTGCCCTGGCCGTAGCTGGCCAAGAGGCGAGCGACTTCCTCGCGAATGGCGTCGGGTGCGGCATACAGCACCGCCGGATCCATATTACCCTGGAGCGCAACCTGTTTCCCCACGCGGTTTCGTGCCTCTCCGAGCTCCATGGTCCAATCCAGTCCAAGCGCGTCGGCGCCGCAATCGGCCGAGCGCTCCAGCCACTGCCCACCCCCCTTGGTGAAGACGATTACGGGGACCTTGGCACACTGCGGATCGCGCTTCAGTTGAGCAACGATCTGCGAGATGGGATTTAACGAGAACCGAAGGAAGGCCGGTGTGGTCAAGACGCCGCCCCAGGTATCGAATATCTGCACGGCTTGGGCGCCGGCCAGAATCTGCGCGCGAAGGTACTCGGCGACGGCTTGTGTCAGCACGTCCAGCAGCTGATCCAGCAGTTTTGGCTCTTGGTAAGCCAGGGTTTTGATGCGCTCAAAATTTCGGCTCGATCCCCCTTCCACCATGTAGGTGGCCAAGGTCCACGGGCTGCCAGAAAATCCAATCAACGGCGTTTTCTCGGCCAGTTCCCGCCGGATCAGCCTGACCGCATTCATGACGTAGCCGAGATCGTCTTCCATGTCCGGAACGCGCAGCGCCTCAATTGCGCTGCGATGGTGCAGCGGCCGGTGGAATCGCGGGCCTTCGCCTTCGACGAAGTGCAGACCGAGCCCCATTGCATCGGGGATGGTCAGGATATCGGAGAAAAGGATCGCGGCATCCAGCGGATACCGGGCCAGCGGTTGCAAGGTGACCTCGCAGGCCAACTCCGGCGTGGTACATAGGGTCATGAAGTCGCCGGCTTGTTCGCGAACCCGCCGATATTCCGGCAGGTAGCGGCCGGCCTGCCGCATCATCCAAACCGGCGTGCGATCCACCGGTTGTCGTTTCAGCGCCCGAAGGAAGCGGTGGCTGGAAGGTTCGTTCATTGATGGCTCACCGGTGTGTTCCGACCACCCGGGCGATGGTCTCTTGGATCTCGGCTGCGGCGCGTGCCGGATCAGCGGCATCGCGGATGGGGCGGCCGACTACAATATAGTCTGTTCCCATCCTCAGCGCTTGCTCCGGTGTGACCACCCGCTTTTGGTCATCGACGGGGCGATTGTCGACCGGTCGAATCCCGGGCGTGACGACGATCAGTCGCTGATCCACCGAAGCGCGAAGCGGGGGGACCTCCATGCCGGAGGAGACCACCCCGTCACAGCCGGCTTCCAGTGCTCGGCGGGCGCGAGACAAAACCAGCGCCTCGACGTCACATTGGAATCCCAAATCATCCAGATCGCCCCGGTCCAGGCTGGTTAACGCTGTGACCGCCAACACGCCCAGCTCTCCCTTGGCTGCCGCCGCCGCTTCCATCATCCCTTGGTTGCCGTGAATGGTAGCGAAGGTGGCGCCGCGCTCGCTCAAGCGCCGCACCGCCCGGGCGACGGTCTCCGGGACGTCGAAGAATTTCAGGTCGACAAAAACCTTCTTGCCCTGCCCGACCAACCAATCCAGCAACTCGAAGTAGCCGCCGGCCATGAACAGTTCCATGCCCATTTTGTAAAAATGGACGTGGTTGCCGAGTCGCGTGACCAACTGCTTCGCGGATTCTGGATCGGGAACATCCAAGGCGAAAATCAACCGCTCGTGCGGCGGAATCGATTTTTCGGGATTTGGGACGTTATTCATACCAGTCCGTGCCGCACGTTCAGACGCCCAGGTACTCTAAAATTCCCTCGGCGGCGGTTCGGCCTTCGAATACCGCCGTGACCACTAAATCAGAGCCCCGGACCATATCGCCTCCGGCGAATACCTTCGGGTTGTCGGTCTGGAATTTTTGCTGTCCCCGGTGAACCTGAACGCGTCCGGATGGATCGCAGTTAATGTCGAAGGCATTAAACCAGTCTGCCGGGCTGGGCCTAAAACCAAACGCGACGATGACGCGATCGGCTGGGATGACTTCTTCGGAGCCGGGCACGGGAACCGGTCGCCGCCGGCCGCGTTCGTCCGGATCGCCGAGTTGGGTGGTGATGAATTTCACCCCTTCAACCCGTCGATCGCCGACAATTTCTACCGGTTGTCGGTTGAACAGGAAACGTACGCCTTCATCTAAGGCGTTGCGATACTCGCGTCGGGAACCGGGCATGTTTTCTTCGTCGCGACGGTAGGCGCAGACGACTTTCGCTGCGCCTTGGCGGATGGAGGTCCGGTTGCAATCCATCGCGGTATCGCCACCACCCAGAACGATCACGCGTTGACCTTCCATGCTGATGTGATGCGCGGGGTCATCCTGCAGCTGCATCAACCTGTGGATGTTGGATACCAGAAAGGGTAGGGCCTCGTGCACGCCTTCGAGCTTCTCACCCGGGAAACCGCCCGTCATGGCGTTGTAGGTGCCCATACCGAGAAACACGGCATCGTATTCTTCAAGCAGGTTTTCGAACGGAATGTCGCGCCCGATCTCGGTGTTCAATCTGAACTCGACACCCATTTCTTCCATCAACCGGCGCCGGGTTTGAACCACGGATTTTTCCAGTTTGAACGGCGGAATCCCGAAGGTGAGTAACCCACCGATTTCCGGATGTTGATCGTAGACCACCGGGGTGACGCCGTTGCGCACGAGAATATCGGCGCAACCCAAACCGGCGGGTCCAGCGCCGACAATGGCCACGCGTTTACCGGTCGCTTTGACATCGGATAAATCCGGGCGCCAACCCTGTTTCAGGGCCTCATCGGTGATGTATTTCTCGATTGAGCCGATGGTGACGGCGCCGAAGCCGTCGTTCATGGTGCAGGCGCCTTCGCACAACCGGTCTTGCGGGCAGACGCGGCCGCAGATCTCCGGCAGCGAGTTGGTCTTGTGGGACAGCTCGGCCGCCTGGAGCAGGTTGCCCTCACGGATGAGCTTTAACCACTGAGGGATGTAGTTATGGACGGGGCATTTCCACTCGCAGTAAGGGTTTCCGCACGCGATGCACCGATGGGCCTGTGAGGCCGCGGTTTCCGCGTCGAACTGACCATAGATCTCGCCCCAGCTTTTGATGCGGACTTCCACCGCTTCTTTGGCCGGGTCCTGGCGAGGTACGTCAAGAAAATGAAATGGGTCACTCATAGTCGCTAGAAATTCCGCATCCGTAGGGTGGGCCGATCCTCGTTCACGCCGCCGTGCGCAACGAGTCCAGGAGGTCTGCCAAGTCCATGGCCTTGGGTTTCACCAACCAGAATTGGCCAACGTAATCCGAGAAACTATCCAGAATTTCCTGGCCCCAAGGGCTACCTGTTTCCTGAACATGCTCTTTTATGAGATCTTTCAAGTAGACCCGTTGGGCTTCCATGTGTTCTGGTGTGACCCGGTGAATGTCGATCAGTTCGTGATTGTGCCGATCGACGAAATTGCGCTCCAAGTCCAATACATAGGCAAAACCACCGGTCATGCCAGCACCGAAATTGAGACCGGTGCCGCCCATCACGACCACGACGCCGCCGGTCATGTATTCGCAGCCGTGATCGCCGACGCCCTCGACCACCGCGATGGCGCCGGAGTTACGGACCGCGAAGCGCTCACCGGCCTGGCCAGCGGCGAATAATTTGCCGCCCGTTGCACCGTACAGGCAGGTGTTGCCCATAATGACCGTATCTTTGCCCACAAAACCGCTATTTGGGGGGGGGTGTAGCACCAGCTTGCCGCCGGCCATGCCCTTGCCGACATAGTCATTGGCGTCGCCTTCCAAATACATGTGCAGGCCACCGGCATTCCAAACACCAAAGCTTTGTCCGACGGTCCCGGAAAGATTGACCCGTAAGGGGGCTTCTTCCATGTTTCGGTTACCGTACCGCTTGGCGATCTCACCGGATATGCGCGCACCGATGGAGCGGTTGTTGTTCTGTGTGCGATAGGCAAACTCGCCGCCTTGCTTGGCTTCGATAGCCGAGAGCATATCGGCGACCATCTGCTCCGCGAGCTCACCTTTGTCGAACGGTTCGTTGTGCGGTTGCAGGCAGATCTGCGGCTTTTCCTGGCCCAATCCCAGGTCGGAGAGAATGGGGCTCAAGTCCAAACTTTGCATGCGTTGGGTTTCGCCCGGCAGGATCTCCAGCAGGTCAGTGCGGCCAATAAGTTCGTCCATGCGACGGATGCCGAGACGGGCCATCCACTCCCGGGTGTCACGCGCCACGAACAAGAAATAGTTGGCCACCATGTCCGGCAGGCCGATGAAATGCTTCTTGCGGAGCACATTGTGTTGGGTCGCAACGCCGGTAGCACAGTTGTTGAGATGACAGACGCGCAAGTACTTGCAACCCAGCGCAATCATGGGCGCAGTGCCGAAGCCGAAGCTCTCCGCACCCAATATGGCGGCTTTAATCACGTCGAGGCCGGTCTTGAGACCGCCGTCGGTTTGTAAGCGGACTTTGTCCCTGAGGTCGTTGGCGCGGAGGGTCTGGTGGGTTTCGGCTAAGCCCAATTCCCAAGGCGATCCGGCGTACTTCACCGATGTTAAGGGGCTGGCGCCGGTTCCACCGTCGTAGCCGGAAATCGTGATCAGGTCGGCATATGCCTTGGCCACCCCGGCGGCGATGGTACCCACGCCCGGCTCAGAAACCAGCTTCACTGATACCAGAGCAGACGGATTGACCTGCTTGAGGTCAAAGATCAGCTGCGCCAAGTCTTCAATGGAATAGATGTCGTGATGCGGCGGCGGCGAGATGAGCGCCACGCCGGGTTTGGAGAAACGCAGGCGGGCAATCACTTCATTGACTTTATGTCCTGGCAGTTGGCCGCCTTCGCCCGGTTTCGCGCCTTGTGCGATCTTGATCTGAAGCACTTCGGCGTTGACCAGGTAGTGGGGCGTGACCCCGAACCGGCCGGAGGCCACTTGCTTGATCTTGGACATCCGCTCCGTGCCGTAGCGCGAGGGATCCTCCCCGCCTTCTCCGGAATTCGATCGCCCCCCCAGTCGGTTCATGGCGATGGCAAGTGCTTCATGCGCTTCCGGTGACAGGGCGCCCAGAGACATGCCGGCGGTGTCAAAGCGCGGCAGGATATTCTCGATCGCTTCAACTTCGGAGAGCGGGATGACGGATTGGTCTTCTCGAACACGCAGCAAGTCGCGCAGGCAAGCCGGAGGACGAGAATCGACCAACGCGGAAAATTCCTTGTAGGTCTCGTACTCGCCGCTTTGAACTGCGGCCTGCAGTTTCGCGACCACTTCCGGGTTATAGGCGTGGTATTCGCCGCCGTGAACATATTTGAGCAAACCGCCATGGTCGACGGGTCGCCGGGGATTCCAAGCTTGCCAGATGAGCTGGCGAACGTCGTGTTCCAAATCCTGAAAGCGGGCACCCTGGACCCGGCTGATGGTGTCTTTGAAACACAGGTTCACCACCTCGTCGTGCAGGCCGACGATCTCAAACAGCTGGGCACCCCGGTAGCTGGCGATAGTCGAGATGCCCATTTTGGAAATAATCTTGTAAAGGCCTTTATTGATACCCTTGCGGTAGTTTTGAACCAGATTGCCGAGTTGGTCCTGCCGGATCTCCCGTGTTTGGACCAGGTCGTAGAGAATTTCGAACGCCAAATAGGGATAAATCGCCGTGGCCCCATAACCGAGCAAAACCGCGAAATGATGGGGGTCGCGTGCTGTTCCCGTGACCACGATCAGATTGGCATCGCAGCGTAAGCCTTTTTGTACCAGCCGGTGATGAGCCGCGCCGGTGGCCAGCAGAGCGTGAACGGGGTAGCGATCACGAGCCAGTTTACGGTCGTCGAGAACGACAAACACTTTGCCGGCCTGAGCCGCGGCCTCGACCTTGTCGCAGATGTCTTCAACGGCATCCTTCAGCGCCACATCCATCGGGTAATTGAGGTCGATGGTTTGGTGCTTGTAGCCGGAACGTTTGCTATCGAGCAGGCGCTTGAACTTGCCTTCGGTCAGAACCGGTGAGTCGACCACCAAGCGCGCCGCATGATCGGCTGTCTCCTCGAAGACGTTCATTTCCGGTCCGAGGCAGGTTTCCAGGGACATGACGATTTGCTCCCGAAGGGGATCAATCGGTGGGTTGGTCACCTGGGCGAACTGCTGGCGGAAATTGTCGTAAAGAGCGCGCGGCTGCCGGGACAGGACGGGGAACGGGGTGTCATCGCCCATGGAGCCTACGGCTTCCTGTCCGGCCTCACCGAGGACGCGCATGATCTGGTCCCGTTCTTCGAAGGTGACACCGAACGATTTCTGGTGGACCTGAAGCATCTTCCGGTCCATGGGCGAGGACGTCAGCTGCCGGTAGTTGAGTTTGGACTCCACGTGCCGGACGTGATGGCGCAGCCAATCTTTGTAGGGATGGCGCGATTTCAAGCGCTGGTCGACCTCTTCCGGTGAGATCAGCTCCCCGGTTTGGGTGTCGACAGCGATCATCTGCCCGGGCTTCAGTCGCCCCTTGCTGACGACTTCGTCGGGTGCGTAGTCATAAACGCCTACCTCTGAGGCCAGGGTGATATGACGATCGCGGGTGATGACGTACCGGGCCGGCCGGAGACCGTTGCGATCCATCACGCAGGCGGCATAGCGACCGTCGGTCAAGACGATACCGGCGGGTCCGTCCCACGGCTCCATGTGCATGGAATTGTATTCGTAGAACGCCCTAAGGTCGGGGTCCATGGTGTCGACGTTTTGCCATGCCGGCGGTATCAGTAGCCGCATGGCACGGAAGATGTCCATGCCGCCGGCGAGCAAGACCTCCAGCATGTTGTCGAGGCTGGAGGAGTCGGAGCCGTTCAGAGACACGATGGGCTGAATGGCCTCGATGTCTGGGATCAGTGGCGTTTGGAACCGGCTGGCGCGGGCAATGGCCCAGTTACGGTTGCCGCGAATGGTATTGATTTCCCCATTGTGCGCAAGATAGCGGAATGGTTGAGCCAAGCGCCATTCCGGCCAGGTATTGGTGGAAAAGCGCTGATGAAACACCGCCAGCGAAGACTCCAGCCGCTCGTCCCCCAGGTCTTTATAGAACAAGGGCAGATTAGACGGCATCACCAAGCCTTTATAAGCCACCACATCCACGGCCAGGCTGACGACATAAAAATAGTCGTCACGGTCGATGAGCACTTTCTCCGCCTTGCGACGGGCGATGAACAGGGCGCGTTGAAATTCGTCATCGGTCATACCTTCCGGGGCGCTGACGAAGATTTGCTCAATGCGCGGAAGGGATTTGAGGGCCTCGCTGCCGCAAGCCTCGGGGTCGGTCGGCACATCCCGCCAACCGGCAACCGTTACGCCGGTTTCTTCGAGGGCTTTGCTGAGTATGGATCGAGAGGTTTCCGCCTGCGGTTCTTCGGGGTTTAAGAACACCAGGCCCGCGGCATATACCGGCCCGAGTGAAAAGCCGTTTTCATCGGCCACGGCCCGCAAGAATCCATCGGGTTTCTTAAACAACAGCCCGCAGCCGTCACCGGTTTTGCCGTCGGCGGCGACGGCGCCGCGGTGAGTCAGTCGGGCGAGAGCCGTGATGGCCGTCCGGACCAGCCAATGACTGGGCTGATCGTCCATATGGGCGATCAAGCCAAATCCGCAATTGTCCTTTTCGAATTCGCGGCGATAAAGACCGTTGTGGTTCTGGTTCATGCGCTGCCTTGCTGATTCTCTGACGCGACGCGCGGCGGAAGCGATGTTCCAGCAGCCGACGGTGTCGTCAAGGTTTCGACGTCAAACAACGCCACGCAAGGTGACCCCCCCTTGCTCGTGCCCGCGTCAGTCATAATGACCGACTCTTAACGGGGTGCGCCGGGTCGAAACCAGTTTCAATTGGGTTGGGGCGGCCGGACAGTATAACGGGTGGTGGCACCGCGGTTCAATTTGTCGTGATCGAGGCGAGCAAGAAGATGTGTTCGAGCCGGTCCCGCGGTCATGTGAGCTCAGACGGGAGCTCGGTCACTGCGGGGGAACTCGCTTAAGGTTCGGTGTAGCTGGTCGTCGTCAAACTCCGTTTCGACGCTGGCTTGTCCGATATCGCGCATCAACACCAAGCGCAGGCGGCCGGCTTGGACTTTTTTGTCCACTGACATCAGTTCGAGAAACTGCTCGGCGTCAAGTTCGGCCGGCGCGGTTGTGGGCAATCCCGCACGGGTCAGTAGCCGGTGAACGCGAGCCACTGCGTCCGCTGAGAGCATGCCGATCTGATGAGAAAACTCAGCGGCCATGAGCATGCCCGCGGCTACGGCTTCGCCGTGTAACCACTTTCCGTAGCCCATGCCGGTCTCAATGGCATGGCCGAATGTATGGCCCAGATTGAGCAGCGCGCGCTGGCCCTGTTCTCTTTCGTCGGCTGCCACGATGCGGGCTTTGGTTCGACAGGAGATCTCGATCGCCTCGGCCAACAACGTTGGCTCCCGCGCCAGCAGGCTGTCTATGTGCGATTCCAGCCATACCAAAAAACCCGCATCGGCGATCAAGCCGTATTTGATGACTTCGGCCAGTCCCGCGCGCAGTTCTCGGTCCGGCAGCGTATTTAAGGTGGCGGTGTCGGCTACCACCGCGCAAGGTTGGTGGAAGGCGCCGATCATGTTTTTGCCCAATGGGTGATTCACGCCGGTTTTTCCGCCCACGGATGAATCCACCTGGGCCAATAGGGTGGTGGGGAGCTGCAGAAATGCTACGCCGCGCTGGTAACAGGCGCTTGCAAAGCCTGTCATATCGCCGATGACGCCACCGCCCAAGGCAATGAGCGTACAGTCCCGACCATATCGTTGTTGCAGCAGTTGATCGAAGATCCGCTCGACTGTATCGAGGGTTTTGAACTGCTCGCCATCGGGAAGGATCAGGCTGTCGTGTTGAAACTCGGCCAGACTGTCTCGGACGGTCTCGAGATACAGCGGCGCCACCGTTTCATTGCTGACCACCAAGACTTGACGACCTTTGAGATATGGCGTCCATGCTTCGGGCCGGCCCAACAAAGACTGCCCGATCATGATCGGGTAGCTGCGCGTGCCAAGTTCGACGGTGAGTGTGCGCATCGGGATGGTGAGGTCTCTCGTTAACTCGTGACGGGGTCGTCGCCGGATGAGTGCGAATCCTCGCCCGCGCTGTGTGCCCGCGCCTCAAATAATTTGTGGATTTCGGTTGCGACAGCTTTGGGATAACGATGGTCCGTCGAAATCGTAAGGTCCGCCAGCGCCCGATAAAGTTGCTCTCGTTGAGCCATGAGTTCGCGCAGCCGGGTCGCGCGGTCGGTGGCGTCAAGCAACGGCCGGTTGGTGCTGCGGCGGGTCCGGCGCAATTGTTCCTCTATAGATGTTTCCAGGTAAACGACGAAGCCCCGCTCGGTTAGGTGACGCTGGTTGGTCGGATCCAGGACGGCACCACCGCCGGTCGACAGGACGATACCGTCGAGTTCGGTCAGCTCCGATAAGATCTTTTGCTCCCGCTCCCGGAATCCCTGTTCGCCTTCCTTTTCGAAGATGAACGCAATGTCCACACCGGTACGTGACTCGATCTCCTGGTCCGAGTCCATGAATGTGTAGTCAAGGAGCTGGGCCAGGCGTCGGCCGACGGTGGTTTTGCCCGCGCCCATTGGACCGATGAGAAAGATTCGCTTCGGATAGTCGTTCGCCATGATGGGCGATATTGTATTCCAGGCGAACCGTTTGGTCTCGACCTTTTCGGTCATGCACCGGCTCGAGGCGGCTCGATTCGGGCCAAAAACAGGCAAAAAGAAGCCCGGTCGGCCTTGGGGTGCCGCCGGGCTAGGGTTTCGCGTGCGGGCGAAATCTATTCGAGGACGAGCCCCTCTTTCAGGATTTTCGGTGTAACGAAAATCAGCAGTTCGGTTTTGTTGTCCACTGTCCGTTTCTCGCGGAAAAGAGAACCCAGAATCGGGATGTCACCCAACAAGGGGACTTTGTTGTTGGACTCCGCGGTGGATTGCTCATAGATGCCGCCCAATACCACCGTCTCGCCGTTGTCCACCAGGACCTGGGTGTTGATTTCCCGAGTGTCGATACTGGGGATGAAGCCACCGGTTCCGGTGGGGACGTTTTCGCCCACGCTGTCGCGATTGACGATCAGATCCATGATGACCCGGTTGTCAGGCGTGATTTGCGGTGTGACTTCCAGAGAGAGCACCGCTTCTTTGAACTTGACGGCGGTGGCGCCGCTGGCAGATGCCTCTTGGTAAGGAATTTCCACGCCCTGGCGGATGGAGGCGGTCTTCTGGTTGGCGGTGATGACTCGCGGGCTGGCGATCACTTCACCGCGGCCTTCGGCCTGCAGCGCGGACAACTCGAGGTCGATCAGGAAATCCGTGCCCAGAACGGCCATAGCGATGGAGGCCGGAGAGCTGATCGCGGCAGGTAGGTTGAAGTTGAGCCGTGGTTCGGCCGCGTCCGGAACGGCTGTGGGATACACCGTGCCATTATCCAGCAAGGACTCCAGCGATTGGTTGATGGCCACGTCGGTACTGTCCAGACTGCCGCTGGTGGTGGCCAAGCCGCGCATGTTATCGAAATCGTTGAAGGCCGTAATGCCGAACCGAGAACCCACCGCGCGGGTGAAGTCATCGTTTGCCACCACGATGCGGGACTCGATCAACACCTGGCTGACAGGAACGTCCAGGCGATTCACCAGTGAGCGGATATCACGGAGCCGTGCCGCCGTATCTTGAACGAGCAGCGTGTTGGTGCGCTCATCGACAGATATCTTGCCGCGCGGGGACAGCAATGAGCTGTCCTTCGATTTGATCAGTGTGGCCAGATCGGTGGCTTTGGCATAGTTGACCTGGAGGAACTCCGAGCGCAGAGGTTCGAGCTCTTGAATCTGCTGGCGCGTCTCCAGTTCGAGTTTTTCCCGGGCCGTGATTTCTTCGGCGGGGGCGACGAACATCACGTTACCGACTTCCCGAGTGCTCAAACCCCGGCTCTTCAGGATGATGTCCAGCGCTTGGTCCCACGGAACGTTCTGTAACCGGAGTGCCATGGTGCCGCCGACGCTATCCGAGACCACCATGTTCTTACCGGCGACGTCGGATAGGATTTGCAGAATTGCGCGGGTCTCAACGTTTTGGAAATTCAGCGTAATGGGCTCACCTTTGAAGACGGGCGCTCTATCCGCTTCCAGCACCGATTCCAGCGGACGCCGGAATTCGATGGTTAACAAGTCGTCCGATTGATAGGCCAGTCGTTCGAACTCGCCGGTCGGGGTGATGACGATTCGAGTGTCTTGACCGGACTGGGTGGCTTCGATCGTTTTGACTGGCGTCGCGAAGTCCAACACATCCCAGCGTTTTTGCAGATCACGCGGAATTCGGGTGCCCTGCAGTGTAACGATGGTTTCTTTTCCGAGCTGCTTCATATCCATGACCGTATTCGGATCACTCAGCATCAGCAGAACGCGGCCTTGCCCGGCCTCACCGCGACGAAAATCAACTTTGGTTACTTGACGCTGACCGGTCGCGTCGCGTGATGCCTCACCGAATTGGGGGCTGCTCACGATGTCGGTACCGGGCCGGCTGTTGAGGGTGATTCGGATTTGATTGCCCATCACCGCAGTCGAATACGGGACCAGGTCCGCGAGCTCGATCACCACGCGGGTGCGATTGTTTGCCTCAACGACATTGACCTTTTGCGCCAGACCGACGCCAATCGGGAGTTGCCTTTCTTTGAACTGATTGCTGGTATCGGGCAGATCAAGCACGATCCTCGCGGGATCATCGATCGTGAAAGTAAGCGGCTCCATTGCCGGTTCACTCAAAGCCAGGGTGATTTCTACCTGGTCGCCGGTGGTGGCGACGAAGTCGATGTTGGTCAGCGTATTTGCTGCAAAGGCGTGTCCGGACACCAGCCAGAATAGGAACGCGAGGGCGGTAAATCGTCGGCTGCCCCAAAACTTTCTCAGGACTCGCATCATCTTCCCCTTATACTGATTCGGTCGGCGCGAGACGGTTGGTAAGTGCTTGATGGTCTGCATCGAATTCCCCTTTGCTAATCGCTCAGGGCGATGGACGCTTTTCGTTCCATCCAACCACCCAGACCATTCGGGATGGTTTCCATCAGTTCAATTTGATCGGCTGAAATCTCCGTGATTCTCCCGAAGTTTCGGCCCATATGGTTGCCTTCTGCTACCCGGTGAATGATTCCATCGCTGTCGCGAACAAGGGCCCAGCGGGAGCCATTCATGGCCAGGGTTCCCATCATGCGTAAGCCATCCAAGGGATAGTCTTCGAGTGGTTCACGGGGACGGTTGACGTCGGGTGTGACCCCGTTGCTGTTGTTGTCTCGGGGGCGGATACGCTCATCGGGCTGGAATGGGGAGCGCCGGCTGGCTGCATCGTAGGCGAACCGTTCGTAAGGTTTCATCTGCGGTAGCGGTTCGATCTCTCCAGAGCGACGGGACTTGACCTGATCGATGTAACTGTCGAGATCCGACATGTCACGGCCGCAGCCGGTGATGACAACCGATATCAAGATGCACGCGGCGAGCCAAGCTCTGGATTGAAGCGGTTTCTTTCGGTTCGCGCTCATTACTTCTTACGCCCTTTGGTCGGCCGTTTGTTTTTGGCGGCCGGCTCGTCGACGTATCGATAAGTCATGGCCGTGGCGTCCATGATCAAGGAGTCCGCACTCGCGCCCTTGCCCCCATTTCGCTTGATCGAGATCCCGCTCAAAGTCACGATTCGCGGGAGGGCAGCGATTCCGCTAGCGAAATCGCCGAATTGGTGAAAATCACCCGTCACTCGGATGCGGATGGGGGCTTCGGCATAAAATTCCTTCGGCCGTTCCGGTTCGGGCTTGAAGATTTGTTCTTCGAGGCCCGTCGCCACCCGGGTTTGGGATATGTCCTGCAGCAAGTTGGCCATTTCCGTTTCGCTGGGCAGTTGCCGTAGCATGGTGGAGAATGAAACCCGCATTTCTTCCAACTGCTGTTTGTAGGCATCCAGGTTGGCGACCTGTCCTTGTTTTCGCTCGAATTGCTGTTTCAGTTCAGGTTCTTTCTTCTGGGCGACGTTCAAGTTGTCGATTTGATGACGGACCAAGAACCAGTAGCCGAGAAACACCAGCAGTGCGCAGACAAACACGACGACGATACCGCGTGCTGCGATGGACCAACTGCCGACGTTGTTGATGTCAAGCGAACGCAACTCGTTCCACAGTTGTCCCACATTTAGATTCATATTCATCGTGCGGACTCCCCGTCGGCCTCTTCCTCGTCCGGTCTCATCGACTTGATGACCAAGGAGAATTCACTGAAGCGCGCCGAGTCACCGCCTTTGGTCTCAATGACCAACAGCTTGGGATCGGCGAGCCACTCAGAAGCATCGAGTTGCTTCATGTAGTTGGACACCCGGGCGTTGGATTGGGCCTGTCCTTTGAGAACGATGCCGGTGCGTTCTTGCTGGATGGAGGACAGATAAACGCCGTCCGGCAACGTTTTGACCAGCTCGTCAAACAGGTGTACGACTTCGGAGCGTTGTTGTTGCAGTTGTTCAATAATCCGCATCCGCTCCAGCAGGCGGCGCTTGGTTTCTTTGAGGTCTCGGATTTCGGCGATCTTCGAGTCCAGGTCATTGATCTCTTTCTGGATTTTTTGATTCCGGGCTTGTTGGTAATTGATATGGCTCTGAATGTAGTTGCTCGTGGCGAACAGCCCGGCGCCGACCGCGATGACCGCACCGGCCAGGATGACCAGGAACTGACGTTGACGTTCCGCGCGGGCCTGTTCGCGCCAGGGGAGAAGATTGATGTGGTGCGCCATTAGTCGAAGCTCCTCAAAGCCAATCCGCAGGCTGTCATCAGTGCAGGGGCATCCAATTTGAGCATTTTGGGATTTGCGCGGGACTGGATGGCCATGCCGCCGAAAGGATTGGCAATTCGCGTTGCCACTTCCAGCTCTTCTTCCACCGCCTGATCGATGCCTGGGATGGAGGCGCAGCCGCCGGCAAGGACAATCTGACTGATGTGCTCGACGCGATTGTTCGAAGAGAAGAAAAACTGTAATCCCCGATTGATTTGCTGGATGACATCTTCAATGAACGGTTTGAGCACTTCATCGCTATAACCGTCGGGGAGGCCGCCGATTCGCTTGGCTTTCCCGGCTTCTTCATAAGAGAGGCCGTAGTGGGCCATGATTTCTTCGGTTAGTTGTTTGCCACCGATGCTCTGGTCCCGGGTATAGATGATGCTGTCCCGGTGCATAATGTTCAGCGTCGTGGTGGTGGCCCCGACGTCGATGAACGCGATGGCGCTGTCGGAGTCTTCCAAAGTCAACTCGGCGCTGATCAAGTGGCATGCGCTTTCCAGCGCATTGGATTCAATGTCGACGATCTTGCATTTCAGACCGCCGAGATCCACCGATGCGACCCGGTTTTCGATGGTTTCGTTGCGGCAGGCCGCAATCAAAACATTCACCGAGCCCTCTTCGGTTTCGGACGGCCCGAGAACCTCGAAGTCCAAACCCACCTCTTCCAGTGGAAAGGGGATGTATTGGTCCGCTTCGATCATGATTTGCTGTTCCATCTCGTCATCGCTCAAGCCGGCCGGCATCGGCACGACTTTGGTGATGACGGAAGAACCGCCGACAGCGATCACCGCTTCTCTGGTTCGCGTTCCTGCCTTCTTCACGGCCCGTTTGATGGCTTCGCCAACGCCTTCCGGATCGACGATTTGCTTGTCGACAACCGATTCGGGTGGCAGGCCGATGGCGGCGTAGCTGACCACCTGCATCTTGTCTTTATCGCCACCCAATTCGATCAGTTTTACGGCGGTGGAACTGATATCCAGTCCGATCAGCGGCTTGATTTTCTTTCGGAACACGCTCATTCCTTCTTCCCGGGTCGCAGTACCAGCTTCGTGTATCCTCCCGGCGGGAGGCGGACTCTTGTCTCTGGTCGCTTTTGCCCGGTGGTGCGGCGGGCTGCGCCGTTCTTGTAAAGGGTTCTATAATGCCCGTTACTCGGAGTCCGCACTTCTTATCGGCAGGTCTTTCAGTGGCTTTATTGTCAAAGTTCATTCGGTTTCTTCTCGGACTGGTCGTGGCGACCGGTACTGTGGCGATTGGCGTGATCGTCGCCGCCTACTACTATTTCTCACCGCAACTGCCCGAAACGCAGGGGCTCAAGGATGTCGAGCTGCAAATTCCTTTGCGGGTTTACAGCCGTGATGGAGCCTTGATGGCGGAATATGGTGATCAACGACGATCGCCGATCGTTTTTGCTGATTTGCCGCGTCCTTTGGTGCAGGCGGTTCTCGCTGCAGAGGATGATCGTTTCTTCGAGCACCCAGGCGTCGACTACCAGGGGTTGTTGCGAGCTGTCTTTCGGTTGCTTGTGACAGGAGAAAAAGAACAAGGCGGCAGTACCATCACGATGCAAGTCGCCCGCAACTTTTTTCTCAGCCCTGAGAAAACCTATGAGCGGAAAATTAAGGAGATCCTCCTTGCGCTAAAAATCGAGCGCGAGTTGAGTAAGGAGGAGGTTCTCGAGCTGTACCTCAACAAAATCTATCTCGGGCATCGAGCCTACGGGGTTGAGGCCGCTTCTCATGTCTATTACGGCAAGTCGGTTGCCGAGTTGGAATTGCCGCAATGGGCCATGATTGCCGGTTTGCCTAAAGCACCCTCGCGGATCAATCCGATCACCGATCCGAAGCGGGCCCGAGAACGGCGCGATTATGTTCTGAACCGGATGCATCGCTTGCGGTTGATTTCGGACGAGGATTTCGCTGAGGCGCTCGCCGCGCCGGTAGCTGCCGAGTACCACGGCGCGTTGGCGGAGTTGGAGGCGCCCTACGTGGCAGAAATGGCGCGTCAGTACGCCGTCAATCGATTTGGGGGCGATGCCTATACTGGCGGATATCGAATCGTTACCAGCGTGCACTCGGGGTTGCAGCGGGCGGCGCAATCGGCTTTGCGTGAGACGTTGCTTGATTACGATCGTCGCCACGGTTACCGCGGGGCGGTTGCTCAGGTCGAATTGCCACCGGGTGATCACCAGGACGAGACTTGGCGTGCCTCAGTAGAAGAGATTTTAAGTGCCCATCCCAAGGTGGAGCCATTGCGACCGGCCTTGGTGTTGGCATTGAAAGATCAATCGGCACACGTCTATGTGGCCGGCCATGGCGAAGTAGAGCTCGATTGGGAAGGTATCGCCTGGGCGCGTCGGTTTGTCTCCGTGGATCGGCGAGGTGATGCGCCGAGTAAAGCTTCGGACGTGGTCCAATCCGGTCAAGTGGTTTATGCGTCGGAAACCGACGCCGGTTGGGCCTTGAGCCAGTTGCCCAACGTCCAAGGTGCGCTGTTGGCGTTGGACCCCATCGATGGCGGGATTCTTGCGCTGGTCGGGGGGTTCGATTTTTACACCAGTCCCTTTAACCGGGTTATCCAGGCGGAACGGCAGCCCGGTTCCAGCTTCAAGCCGTTTATCTACGCGGCGGCGCTGGATCGCGGTTATACGCCTGCCACCGTCATCAACGATGCGCCGGTTGTATTTGCGGACAACCGCTTGGAAGGGACATGGCGCCCCGAGAACTACAGTGGGCGTTTTTACGGACCGACCCGACTTCGGGAGGCGCTGGTTCACTCCCGCAATCTGGTGTCGGTCCGGCTACTCCGAGACATTGGTGTCGGCTACGCGATTCGATATGCAAGTCGTTTCGGATTTAACCCCGATCAGATGCCGCGCGATTTGTCCCTGTCCCTCGGCAGCATGAGTGTCACACCGCTGGCGCTGGCACGTGGATATTCGGTTTTCGCCAACGGCGGATTCTTGGTTGAACCTTATGCAATCGAACGGGTAGAAGATCAATCAGGCAACCTGATTTATCAGAACGCGGCAGTGTACGCTTGTCGCGATTGCGAATCGCTTGACGATCAGCCCTCACCCGTCATGATCGACCAAGATCTACCAAAGCTGGAGGTCGCGGCGCGAACGGACGTTCTTGGCAACAGCGAATATGTTCCTGTGCCGCCGCAGGCGGCACCTCGAGTGGTCGACGAGGCAACGGCTTATCTTTTGACCAGCATGATGCAGGATGTTGTTGCACGGGGGACGGGTCGACGGGTCGCTGCACTGGGTCGTCGAGATCTTGCAGGTAAGACGGGCACGACCAACGACTTGCGAGATGCGTGGTTTGCGGGTTACAACCCAGCTATGGTGAGCGTTGCCTGGGTGGGGTTCGATCAAGGCTATCCCCTCGGCCGCGGTGAGAGTGGAGGTCGTACGGCGCTGCCCATGTGGACGCGATTTGTCCGTTCGGCGCTAGCAGAAGTTCCGGATATGCCGGCTGTTCAGCCGCCGGGATTGGTTACGTTGCGGATTTCGCGTCAGACGGGGCGGATCGCCTCGGTTAGCGAGACGGACGTGGTGTTCGAAATCTTTCGTCCCGATGCGTTACCGGTCGATGCTCTGGAATCGCCGGAGCCCTCTCCGGCAGGCGAAGGCGTATCGGCGCCCGACACGGAGGGTATTCAGGAATTGTTCTAAAACGGTTTGCCCGCTGAGTCCCGCATTGGCCGCCTCGGTCGGTGGAGGCTCATCGCGCAGGTTGGTCATACAGACGGGCGGGGGATTGTTCGCCGCTGCCCGGATATGCTTCGAGCCGTGATGCTATGAAAAAACAAACAAACCGTTCGTGGCAGCAGCGTACTTTGGTTGCGCAAACAGCCGCCAAGATTATGGTCCACGACGGAATCCGTGATTTTCAACTGGCCAAGAACAAAGCCGCCGATCAACTTGGTTTATCGCGCCACAGCCCGAACATGCCCCGAAATCGGGAAATCGATGAGGCTTTGCGGGAGTACCAACGCATTTTTCAGGCTGATTCGCAGCCTCTGCAGATCCGACGACTGCGTCAGTTGGCCTGCGAGGCGATGCGCTTTTTGAGCGACTTTCGGCCGCGGTTGGTGGGGCCTGTGCTAAGCGGTTCTGCCACTGAGCATTCCATGATTCATCTTCACGTATTCGCCGAATCTCCGGAGCTACTGACCATGCACCTGATGGACCGGGGGATACCGTACGAGACCGGCGAACGGCGTTTGCGGACTGGCCCGATGCAACACGTGGACTATCCGGTGATACGTTTTCTCGTGGATGAAGTGCCGTTCGAACTGGTGGTATTCGATCGGGATGGTTTGAGGCGTCCCCCGCTCAGCCAGATTGATGGTCGCCCCATGGCGAGGGCGACCCGAGCCCAGGTCGAGCGTTTGATCGACGAGGACGCCCCTGGACAAGACGCGGCCTAAGAAAAAACAGCGGGGCTATTGCCCCGCTGTTTTTTCTATCAAGCGCGTTCGGAGATATCGGTGTAGTTTCGGCTCGCCGCACCGGTGTAGATCTGGCGAGGACGGCCGATGCGTTGCTCTGGATCGTTGATCATTTCGATCCAGTGAGCGACCCAGCCTACCGTCCGGGCGATGGCGAACATCACCGTAAACATATTGGTTTGCAGTCCCAACGCTTTGTAGATGATCCCCGAGTAGAAATCGACGTTGGGGTACAGTTTCTTTTCCTTGAAGTAACTGTCGTTGAGGGCGATTTGCTCTAGTTCGAGGGCCAGTTCGAACAAGGGGTCGTTTTCCTTACCCAAGCGTTTAAGGATCTTGTGACACATCCCTCGGATCACCGTGGCGCGCGGATCATAATTTTTATAGACCCGGTGACCGAAGCCCATCAGCCGAAACGGGTCGTCACGGTCTTTGGCTTTGTCGATGAACGTGGGAATGTTCTTGATATCTCCGATTTCGTGGAGCATGTGCAGCACCGCTTCATTGGCGCCACCATGGGCAGGTCCCCACAGACAGGCGATGCCCGCTGAAATCGCCGCGTACGGATTGGTTCCGGAACTGCCGGCGAGGCGCACAGTGGATGTGCTCGCATTCTGCTCATGGTCAGCATGGAGGATAAACAGCATGTCCAGAGCCTGTGCGGCGACCGGATCCACCTCGTAGCCTTCCGCCGGTACGGCAAACAGCATATGCAATAGATTGCTGGAGTAATCGAGGTCGTTGCGGGGATAAATAAAGGGTTGACCGATGGAGTGTTTGTGGGCGCAGGCGGCGATGGTTGGAATCTTGGCAATCATCCGGTGGGCAAAAATCTCTTGTTCCCGAGGGTCACGGATATCACCGGAGTTTCCGTAAAAAGCGGACAGACTGCCTACGACACCGGTCAGCATGGCCATCGGGTGAGCGTCGTAGTGGAATCCCCGGAAGAAGTCACGAAGGGACTCATGAATCATCGTGTGGTAACGAATGGAGTCGGTAAACGTATCCAACTCTTCCCGGTTCGGCAGATCACCGGTGAGTAGGAGGTTGGCCACTTCGAGAAACGTACTCTTTTCCGCTAACTGCTCGATGGGATAGCCGCGATACAGCAGGACACCTTCCTGCCCATCGATGAAAGTGATGTTGCTGCGGCAACTGGCCGTCGAGACGAAGCCGGGGTCGTAAGTGAAGATGCCCTGTTCGCGATACAGCGAGCTGATATCAGCAGTTCTCGGCCCCGCTGTTCCTTGGCGAATCGGAAGCTCCGTTTGCTTGCCGGAGGCGGAGTCGGTCAATACAAAATTTTCTTCACTCATCGATCTGCTCCTGGTCAACCGTGTTGATGAGATCCTTGGGCTAACTCGCAGGTGGTGGCGGGTAGTGAGCCGGATACCCGGTGCGGGCTACACCGGAATCGACTGCGCCTTTCGCAACGGCGGGCGGTACATAGTCAATCAGCCGCGGATCTAGCGGTGTTGGGATGATATATTGCGGGCCATAGGCCAATTGCTTCAGCCCGTAGGCTTTTAAGACTTCGCGGGGAACGGGGTCACGGGCTAGCGATCGCAACGCATTGACTGCGGCGATGTGCATTTCACGGTTGATCCGCGTGGCACGCACGTCCAGAGCACCCCGAAAGATATACGGGAAACCTAACACATTATTGACCTGGTTAGGGTAATCGCTCCGTCCGGTTGCCATGATGACATCCGCCCTAGAGCCCAGGGCGACCTCGGGACGAATCTCCGGATCCGGGTTGGACAAGGCGAACACAATCGGCTTATCTGCCATTTGTTTCACCATTTCCGCGGTAATCAGGTCGGGGCCGGAAACCCCAATGATAACGTCCGCGCCTCGCATGGCGTCAGTGAGCGTTCGTAGCTTGGTATTGACAACAAACTCTTGTTTGGTCGGTGTCAGGTTTTCCCGCTCGTGATGAATGATACCCTGCCGGTCGACTAACAACAGGTTGTCTTGCTTCGCGCCCAAGGCGAGCAGCAGCTTCATCGAAGCGATGCCGGCAGCCCCTGCCCCTAAACAAACGATCCGCACATCACCAATGGATTTGTTCTGGAGTTCCAGGGCATTGAGTAGGCCGGCGGCGACGATGATAGCGGTCCCGTGCTGGTCGTCGTGGAAAACCGGAATATCCAGGCGTTCGACCAGTGCGCGTTCGATCTCGAAACAGTGAGGTGCCGCGATATCCTCCAGGTTGATTCCACCGAACGTCGGCGAAATGCGCGCTACCGTGTCGATGAAAGCCTCAGGATTTTCCGCATCCACCTCGATGTCGAAGACATCCACGTCGGCAAATTTCTTGAACAGGACCGCTTTGCCTTCCATCACCGGTTTGCCGGCCAACGCGCCTGTTTTTCCGAGCCCGAGCACCGCGCTTCCATCTGTGATGACAGCGACCAAATTGCCTTTGGATGTGTATTTGAAAGCGTTGTCTTTATCGGCCGCGATCGCGCGGACGGGAGCGGCTACGCCGGGTGAATAGGCCAGGGAAAGTTCGTTGTAGGTCGTGAACGGCTTGGTGATAGCGATGCTGAGTTTTCCAGGTTTCGGCTTGGCGTGATAATCAAGCGCTGCCTGTGTCAGTTGGTCATCCGTCATCATCTCGGCAATCCAACGGGGAGTTGGTCAGTACGACTAGTGTGGGTGGCAAATCCGGTAGGACTTGCCCGAGTATAAGCGGTGAGCCGGCTCTCGCACCAAATCCCCTTTGTGCCGGCGAGTTGCGATGGGCTCAACGCGTTGGAAGTCCGTTTTGGGCGTTCGCAGTTTGGAACGTATTGCGAGCCGGTGTCAAAACGGACTTAAGGGATTACCGCTTACTTCATTCCGTAGCGACGGCGGAACTTGTCGACGCGTCCACCGGTGTCGACGATCTTCAGCTTACCCGTGTAGAACGGGTGGCACATAGAGCAAACTTCCACTTGGAGATCTTTCCCGATGGTGGAACGCGTCTCGAAGCTGTGCCCGCAGCTGCAGGTCACTTTGATTTCGCTATACTCAGGATGGATGTCTGCACGCATCTGCCGTTCCTCTGACCCAGACTGTTCCAGGCTGCCTCGAAGCGGCCTGGCTGCCTAAAAGAACCGCGAATCATACCGGCAAATTTATACGCCGACAAGTTGTGATTTTCGATCCGGCGACTTATCCACAAATTTTGTGGATAAGTGTGTGGATGAAATCGTGATAAATCACTTAAGTTCGCGCCCCACAGGTATCTTGTGCTCACTGGCAAGTTTATGCGCAACGCTAACCCGCCGATGTTATTGGAATTTTTCTTGACTTTTTGAAATATCACGAGAGTCAGGCGTTTTTCCGGGCTGTCCCCTTGGCCTGTGAATAAGCCACGCGGTTAAGTTCGTTTTGTCAACCGCCAGCGGGTTGCTAGTGCCCCGTCGAGTCCGTTGGCATGAACTGGACGAGTAGTTCGTTGAGGTATCGCAGCCCGAGTTTTGTTGGTGCGATGTGGGTTCCGTTTGTGATGAGTAGGCCGAGTTCGCGTGCCCGGCTCAGGCCGGAGGCTGCGGCGCTCGCGGCCAATCCCGTTCGCTGCGAGAAGAGCGCTAGGGTCGTGCCGTCGATCAGCCGGAGTGCGTTCATAAAAAACTCGATCGGCCGCTCCGATGGGGCGACGAATGTGGTAACCGCGCAATCGCCATCTGCGATGGATCGGAGATAAGTTTGTGGTGAACTCGGCTTGGTTGTGCGTACGATGGTGTCGCCGGTGATATCGGTGACTTTTCCGTGGGCCCCTGCCCCCAATCCCAAGTAGTCGCCGAATTCCCAGTAATTTAGGTTGTGTCGGCAACGCGTTCCTGGGCGAGCGTACGCCGATATCTCATAGCGGGCCAATCCCGCTGCGGCGATGACCTCAAGCGATTGCTGGTGCATCTGCCAGGCGGTGTCATCGTCCGGCAGGTTTGGGGGGTACTGGGCAAACACGGTGCCGGGCTCAAGTGTCAGTTGGTAGTGCGACAAATGACCGTCGCCCAGCTCACACGCCAGTTTTACGTCGGTCACCGCTTCCGCCACCGTTTGTTCGGGCAGAGCGTACATCAGGTCGAGATTGAACGATTCGAAGCCCGTAGCGTGCGCCGCTTCGATGGCTTTAAAGGCGTCTTGTCGGTCGTGAATGCGCCCCAGGCGCGCCAGATGGCGATCGTCAAAGCTTTGGATGCCGATTGAAAGCCGGTTGACGCCCGCTTGCCGGAAACCTCGGAACCGGTCTGCATCGGCTGCTCCAGGGTTGGCTTCAAGGGTGATTTCAACGTCGTCCTCGATTTTCAGGCGGTTGCTGATGCCCTCGAGCAGGACGGCGATGCTATCCGGAGAAAAAAGGCTGGGCGTGCCGCCTCCGATAAAAATGCTGGATACCTCGCGATCTGAAAGCGGTAGTTGCGCTAGATCACGCTCCAGGTCTTGTAGCAGTGCGCTGATGTAGCTTTGCTCAGGGATTTTGCCCGGACGTCTGGTGTGGGAGTTGAAGTCGCAGTAAGGGCATTTCCGTACGCACCAGGGTAGGTGTACGTAGATGCCCAGTGGCGGCGGTTTGAGAGGGGTCATGGTGCTGCTTCGCTGCACGCGGTGAGGCTCAGGAACCGCTGTTGTGTTCCAGAGCGAGTGCATTGTGCCGCAGTCGAGGCGGATCCGGGATCGCTCGTCGGTGGGGGTTTGTTCGCCCGCGAGCGCAGTCGGTAACCACGTCGGGTTCTAGTGTTCAGTGTGATCCGCGGCATGTGTACGGAGCTGCTGCAACAGCTGAGTCAGTGCCATTGCGCGATGACTGAGGCGGTTCTTATGTTCTCGAGACAATTCGGCGGCCGTTTTGTCCAAACCTGAGATCTCGAAAACCGGATCGTACCCGAACCCACCCGATCCGTGGGGTTGGCGTCGAATGTGTCCCCACCAGCTTCCTTGGCCGATGACCGGTGTTGGGTCGGCCGCATGTCGCATATAGACCACCACGCAGTAAAACCGGGCAGAGAGGTCCTGGTCGGGTTTGTCGGCCAGTGCATCGAGGAGCCTGGCGATGTTGGCTTGGTCGTCCGCGCTGGCGCCGGCGTAACGGGCGGAGTGAATTCCCGGGGCGCCGCCTAGCGCGGGTACTTCCAGGCCGGAGTCGTCTGCCAACGCGGGGAGGCCGGAAAGTCTCGCTGCATGTCGGGCCTTCAATATGGCGTTCTCAACAAAGGTTTCCCCCGTTTCTTCCGCTGGGGGGATATCGAAATCGGATTGTGGAACGAGCGTCCAGCCGAGCGGAGCCAGGCGGCCCTGAAACTCACTGAGCTTGCCGCGGTTTCCGCTGGCCAGAACGATCGCTCTTTGGCTAGGCACGATCTAGTTTTCTCCTAACGCGTCACGCTGGATTTGTTGGAGTTGTTGGTTGCCGAGTGTCGCCAGTTCGAGCATGCGGTCGAGTTCGTCCTTACGAAAAGCGTGACCCTCGGCCGTACCTTGAACCTCGATAAACCCTGCGGCATCGTTCATGACCACGTTCATGTCCGTTTCCGCTTCCGCGTCTTCGGCATAGTCCAGGTCCAGTACCGGTTTTCCGCGGTAAATACCGACCGAGACCGCCGATACCTGGCCATGGAGCACCGGCCGCTTGACCAAACCGCGTTCCTCAAGCCATCGTGATGCATCGCTCAGCGCCACGAATGCCCCGGTGATGGCGGCCGTGCGAGTGCCGCCATCGGCTTGCATGACATCGCAGTCGACGACGATGGTGCGCTCTCCCAATGCGCTCATGTCCGTTACCGCTCGAAGTGATCGTCCGATGAGGCGCTGGATTTCCTGTGTTCGTCCGTTTTGCTTGCCACGCGCCGCTTCACGATCCGTGCGGGTGTGGGTCGAACGGGGCAACATACCATACTCCGCTGTCACCCAACCCCGGCCTTTGCCGCGAAGGAACCCCGGCACGGATTCTTGAACGCTGGCGGTGCATATGACTTTCGTGTGACCGAAAATGCACAGTACCGAGCCCTCGGCGTGTCGCGTGAATTCCCGCCGAATCTCGGTGGGTCGGAGTTGGTCGTCGGCTCTACCGCTGGGGCGCATTGGGTTATCCTTAAGTCAACTGGATAGGGGTTGCGGCGTAAGGCGATCCGACCGCTTGGGTCGACGGCGTTCGGCCTGGCAAGCGCCGTATTGTAATCTATCGCGGCGCCCTAGTGGGCTGTACTGGCCGATTCACGGCGTTCAGCCCGACCGCCGGCGTTGCCACATACTCGTATTCGCGGAAGACGAAACCATGATCTATAGCATGACGGGGTTTGCCCGTGTGGAACGACAGGAGAGCATCGGCCATCTCAGTTGGGAGCTGCGATCGGTCAATCACCGGTATTTGGAGATTAGCCTCAGGCTGCCCGAGGACTTGCGCGCATTTGAGCCCCAAGTGCGCGAAAAGATCGGCCAACGGCTTCGGCGTGGCAAGGTGGACGCTCAGTTTCGGTTCCAGCCGGTTGAGACGGCTGCCGCTGAGTTCGCTGTGGATCGCGACTTGGTCGGGCGTATTGAACAAGCGGTCGCTGACCTGAAATTGCCAGCTCTAGCGGCGATCGATCCGCTGGATTTGTTGCGCTGGCCGGGTGTGGTTAAAGAACCACAAGTCGACGCTGATACATTGCAACATGCCGCTTTCCATATGTTGGATGAAGCGCTGACAGCCATGGTTCGCGTCCGTGCTGAAGAAGGTCAGCGGCTAGTGACCCTGCTGCGGACGCGCTGCGAGGGGATTACCGCGTTAGTGGGCGACGTGCGCCAGCGATTGCCCGAGGCGCGAGCCGCCATCCGTGAGCGACTGGAGGCGCGGCTGGCCGAGTTCAAGGTGACTGCCGATCCGGAACGTCTGGAACAAGAGCTTGCCCTGATCGCGCAAAAAATGGATGTCGCTGAGGAGTTGGACCGCCTCGACAGTCATTTGGTGGAAATGGGTCGTACGCTGGTTCGTGACGAACCGGTGGGGCGTCGCATGGATTTTCTGTTGCAAGAGTTCAACCGCGAAGCCAACACTTTGGCTTCCAAGTCACAAGATGCGGAGACGACCCGGATCGCGGTTGAAATCAAGGTTTTGATTGAGCAGATGCGTGAACAAGTGCAGAACTTGGAATAGTTAGCAGTGCTGGCAGATACTAACCCGGAGCCCAGTTCCCGTTGGGGAGCCGGCAGCTTGATTGTGATCTCTGCGCCGTCCGGCGCCGGAAAGACCAGTTTGGTGAAGGCGGTGGTCTCGGCGATGAACGGCGTGGTGTGTTCGGTTTCTCATACCACGCGACCCGAGCGCCCCGGTGAGCAAGACGGCGTCGATTATCATTTCGTCAGTCCGTCCGAATTTGACGCGTGTTTGCGCAACGGTGATTTTCTGGAATACGCGCGGGTCTTTGATCACTCCTACGGCACCAGTCGTCAGGAGGTGCTCAGGCAGGTTGCCGCCAACAACGACGTGATCTTGGAGATCGATTGGCAAGGGGCTCGCCAGATTCGGCAGAAGGTACTCGATTGTGTTTCCGTGTTCATTTTGCCGCCCTCACGGGAAGAGCTGGAGCGGCGGTTGCGTGGGCGGGGGCAGGATGAAGAACGGGTTATCGCCCGTCGGCTGGCCGATGCCCGAAGTGACATGTCGCACTATGCCGAATTCGATTTCCTCGTGATCAACGACGACTTTCAAAAAGCCGTCGACACAGTCTGTTCCATCATCGTCGCCGCGCGAACGCGAACCTTGCATCAAGCGCAACGTCAGTCCGCGCTGTTGCAATCCCTCCTGGCCTGAGACGGCATATTGGCATAGACTGAAACTCTATAGTTTTGGGGAATTATGTCCGCGACTTCCAGATCATTCGGGCTACCGCGCGTTATCGTGCGGATGAGCCTCGTAATTTTTGGTGGCTCGCGATCGTTTGAGAGAGGTTGAATAGAACAGCGATGGCACGTGTAACAGTTGAAGATTGCTTGGGTAGCGTAGACAACCGTTTTCATTTGGTTTTGGTGGCGACTAAACGGGCGCGGCAATTGGCCCGTGGCCAAGAATCGGAGTTGCCTTGGGAGAATGACAAACCCACCGTGTTGGCGCTCCGCGAAATCGCTGAAGGGCTGGTTACGCCGGCTATTTTGGATGAACAAGACGCAACCCCCGAACTCGAGGCGCTGATGGCCGATGAGCTTGCGGAAGTCGGGGCAGCAAGCGACACTGGTGCCGCCGAATCGGCACCCGCAAACAAGGAATAAGCGGCGACGAGCCGTTGTATGGCAGTTACGGTTCCCTCCGATGATGAGGTCCCCGGCGTTGGTTCGGAGGAGAGTCGTTTTGGCCCGGAGGATCTGAGGCAGCTGCTGGCGACCTACCTGGGGCCGGAAGAAATCGCCGACGTCGATAGGGCCTACGCGTTCGGCGCCCGAGCTCACGAAGGTCAGCGGCGACTGACTGGTGAGCCCTATATTTATCACCCCCTGGCTGTGGCACGTATCCTTGCCGAAATGCGGCTGGATCATCGCAGCATCATGGCGGCGATTCTTCATGATGTCATCGAAGACACTCCCACTGCCAAAGAGCACATAGCGGAAGAATTCGACCAGGAAGTTGCGGATCTCGTGGACGGTGTCAGCAAGCTGACCCAAATCAACAACAAATCTAAGGCAGAAGCTCAAGCGGAGAGTTTCCGCAAGATGATGTTGGCGATGGTTGAGGACATCCGCGTGATCCTCATAAAACTGGCCGACCGTGTTCACAATATGCGGACCTTGGGTGTGATGCGGCCCGAAAAGCGTCGGCGCATCGCTCGCGAGACGCTGGGCATATATGGGCCTATTGCCAATCGGCTGGGTATGAACAGCATGCGGTTGGAGCTAGAGGATTTGGGCTTTGCCGCCTTGTATCCCCTTCGCTATCGGGTGCTAAGCGAGGCCATGAAGCGGGCCCGGGGCAATCGCAAACGGATTATTCAGCAAATCGAGGAAACCCTATCCGGTGCTCTGGCGGAAGAGGGTATTGAAGCCCAAGTGGCCGGTCGTGAGAAGCACCTATATAGCCTCTACCAAAAGATGCGGAACAAGGAGCTGTCCTTTGCCGAGGTGCTCGACATGTACGCCTGTCGCATTATCGTGGACAAGGTGGACACCTGTTACCGGGCGCTGGGCGTTGCGCACAACCTTTACAAGCCGGTCCCGGGGCGTTTTAAAGACTATATTGCGATCCCCAAAGCCAATGGTTATCAGTCGATTCATACCGTGCTCTTCGGTCCCCACGGTGTGCCCATCGAAGTGCAGATCCGAACCCGCGAGATGGAATACGTGGCAGAAGCCGGCGTGGCGGCTCATTGGCAATACAAGCTCGGTGATGGAAGCGTCAGCAGTCCGCAGCAGCGGGCCCGTGAGTGGTTGCATACGATTCTGGAAATGCAGCGGCGTGCGGGAAACTCCATGGAGTTTCTGGAAAACGTCAAAGTCGATTTGTTTCCGGACGAGATTTACGTCTTCACGCCCAAAGGCAATATTCTTCGCTTACCCGTCGGGGCAACGCCAGTGGACTTTGCCTATGCCGTCCACACCGATGTGGGCAACCGCTGTGCGGCTGCCAAAGTGGACCGTCGTTTGGTTCCGCTAAGTACTTCACTGCGGAGCGGTCAAACGGTCGAAGTTATTACCTCCGATCATGCCCATCCCAATCCCGTTTGGCTCAATTTCATTGTGACCGCCAGGGCTCGCGCCAATATTCGGCACTATTTGAAGAACCTCCGCGAGGAGGAGGCGGCGGCGTTGGGACGTCGGCTGCTGGAGCGTTCGCTGGCACCTTTCCAGTTGTCGCTGGAGCAGGTCGCGCCGGCGGTGTTGGACCAAGTGGTGGCGGAGTTGGATGCCTCGGTGCTCGATGAGCTCCTGGTGGGCATCGGTTTGGGTCAACACATGGCGCCGTTGGTGGCACGTCGCATACTCGATAAATCGGGTGTGGCCGTCGGTGGGGAGGTTTCTGGCTTGTCCATGGACCGAACTCCGTTGGCCATCAAGGGTACTGAGGGCATGGTGGTGACTTACGGTCGGTGTTGCCACCCCATTCCCGGCGATCCCATATTGGGTTTTCTCAGTGCCGGCCGCGGCATCGTGATCCACAAGCAGAACTGTCACAACGTCGGCGAGTTTCGAAAACATCCAGATAAATGGATCGACGTTGAATGGGAGGAGCAACTCAATCGCGAGTTTCCGGTGGAGATCCGCTTGGAGGCCGAGAACCAGCGGGGCGTATTGGCGGTGGTGGCGGCCGCGATCTCCCAGATGGGCTCTAACATTGAACATGTCTCGGTCGAAGAAAAATTCGGCAACAGCTCGGCGCTGAATTTTACGGTGACAGTTCGTGACCGCAGGCATCTGGCGCGAATCATGCGTCGGCTGCGTTCCATGCCCAGCGTCATTCGTATTACGCGGGCCAAATCCTGAACTGCGGCGATTCCGCCGCATCCTGATTTTCCCCCTGGCCTTGATTCGCTTTTTCCCTGTTCGTTCATAATAGGCGCCACGCCGATCCGCACTCACGGCGTGTTGCTAATTTTGGAGGGCTCATGAAACGCGAAGTGATCCATACCGATCGGGCACCGAAGGCCATTGGAACCTACTCTCAGGCGGTACGTGTTGGCGAGACCGTTTATTTGTCGGGCCAGATCCCACTGGATCCTCAGACTATGGAGGTAGTGGGAGGCTCCGTGGAACAACAGATTCGGCAAGTCTTCGTCAATCTATCGGCAGTGGCGCAAGCCGCCGGCGGAAACCTTAAGGATGTGGTTAAGCTAACCATCTATCTGACCGACTTGTCCCACTTTGCGTTAGTGAATTCGGTGATGTCTGAGCATTTTTGCGAACCGTATCCGGCGCGGGCTGCGGTCGGTGTGGCCGCTTTGCCAAAAGGGGTGGCGGTCGAAATGGACGCAGTGATGGTTGTCTGATCAGGATGACAGATACCGCCATGCCACCGGCGCCAGCGGGCAATGGAGCCCGGCGCGCCGTCCCCGACCCCTGGGCAGATATTCGGGGGGTGGGGCCCCGCATCCGCGAGCGGTTGGGGCAACTGGGCATTCATCGGCCGGAGCAGCTTTTGTTTCACTTGCCCATTCGTTACGAGGATCGAACCCGAGTTTGGCCCATCGGGACCGTGCGGGTGGGAGATTTCGTCCAGATTCAAGGCCAAATCGAGCTCAGCCAGATTCAGCAGCGGGGTCGGCGCGCACTGCTGTGCCATGTCTCCGATGGGAGCGGCGCTGTCGTATTGCGGTTTTTTCATTTTTCATCAGCCCAAGCCAAGGCCTTGGCTCGCGGTGCTTTCGTTCGCTGCTTCGGTGAAGTTCGCGCGGGCGCTAAAGGGCTCGAAATGGTTCATCCCAGTTACCAGTTTTTCGAATACGGCGATCCACCGCCTTTGTCGACCACTTTAACGCCCATCTATTCCACCGTGGCCAATCTGGCTCAGCGGCGACTGGCGTCTTTATTGGATGCGATCCTTCCGCAGGCCTCACGTTTGGGCGTTCGGGAGCACCTGCCGACGTCGACGCTTGCGAACTTGGCACTGCCAACGTTGGATGAGGCGATCCGCTACGTTCACCAGCCTCCCCTGGATGCCGACCGGCAGGCGCTGGGCCAAGGCTTGCATCCTGCTCAACGTCGCCTGGCGCTGGAGGAGATGCTGGCCCATCAGATCAGTTTGCGCCGTCTGCGGGCTTCCATGCAGACGCTGGAAGCGCCAGCCCTGACGGCCGGGTCCGGCCTGCGTGATTCCTTGGAATCCCGCTTCGGTTTCACGCTCACGTCGGCACAAAGACGGGTCTTGACCGAACTACTTGCTGATTTGACTCGCCCGCAGCCCATGATGCGCTTGGTTCAAGGCGATGTGGGTAGCGGTAAAACGGCGGTCGCGGCTTTGGCTGCGGCGCAGGCCGTGTCCTCGGGTTTTCAGGTGGCAATGATGGCACCCACCGAGTTGTTGGCGGAGCAGCATTTTCGCAACCTGGATGGTTGGTTCACGCCGTTGGGTGTAACGGTGGCATATATCAGCGGCCGCCAGTCGGCCGCCGAACGCCGGCAAACGCTGGCCGATCTGGCGGGGGGGCGATGCGATGTGGTGGTGGGAACCCACGCGCTGTATCAGGATAGCGTCTCGTTTTCCTCTTTGGGATTGGTCATCATCGATGAACAACACCGCTTCGGCGTTCATCAGCGCCTGGCTTTGCGGGAGAAAGGTTTGGGCGATGGGCGCTATCCTCACCAATTGATCATGACCGCAACGCCCATTCCCCGGACACTGGCTATGAGCGCTTACGCCGATCTCGATTGCTCGGTAATCGACGAGTTGCCGCCGGGCCGTCAACCGGTCAAGACGGTGGTGGTCCCCAATGAGCGGCGGGACGATGTCATCGAACGCATTCGCTATGCCTGCGCGGCCGGCGCACAGGTCTATTGGGTCTGTACTTTGATCGAGGAGTCCGAGCATTTGCAGTGCGAGGCAGCGGAACAGGCGCATGTTCGCTTGCAGGACGCGTTGCCGGAGGTGACTGTAGGCCTGGTGCATGGCCGTATGAAGGCGGCTGAACGGCAAACCGTGATGGATGCGTTTCAGGTCGATCAGATCCAGGTCCTGGTGGCCACCACGGTGATTGAGGTGGGCGTGGACGTACCCAATGCCACTTTGATGGTGGTGGAAAATGCCGATCGATTGGGTTTGTCGCAACTGCATCAGTTGCGGGGACGGGTCGGTCGTGGCGCGGCTGCCAGCTCCTGCGTATTGATGTACCAGTCGCCGCTCTCCGAACAAGGCAAAGCGCGTCTTGGGGTGATGCGGGAGACCACCGACGGCTTCGAGATCGCGGAGAAAGATCTCAAGCTAAGAGGCCCCGGAGAGTTGCTGGGAACCCGTCAGACGGGCAGCCTACGCTTTCGTGTGGCCGATCTGTTGCGCGATGAAGATCTGCTTCCCGTCGCGAAACAATTGGCGGACCGGATGATTGCCACGGAGCCGGGCGAGGCATCCCGGCTGGTGGCGTATTGGTTAGGTGATAATGAACGCTATGCCCAAGCTTAGTGTCCGCGGTGCCGATCGAACCGCGCGCCCCGCCACTGTTTCCGTGCGCGAGCCCCGTTGGGGGGCGCCATCGCAGTACCCCATTCAACGCATTCCTCGCGGTATCCGCTGCGGATTGTTGCGGGTAAACTCCCTGACGGCCCAGTTGCGGGCCTTGTGCCCCGACGGTTTTCGGGTGGCTTTGATTCGCCAGTCAAGAACGCACGTCCGTGTCGGTGAGCGGCGTTTTCTCGGACTGCCAAAAGGGGCGCCGGTATTACAACGCCAAGTCTATTTGGTTTGCCGTGATCGGCCCGTGGTTTTCGCCCATTCCATCCTGCCGGTGGCCAGTTTACGCGGTCATTGGGCCGGGTTGGGGCGCTTGGGCGTGCGGCCCTTGGGCGAAGCGCTGTTCTCCGATCGGAGTGTGCGGCGGGGTCCGCTGCAAGTTGCCCGTTTGGTGTCGCCGATGTCTTTGTACGCCGTTCTGGCCGATGGGGTCGCCGAACCGCCGGCCGAGGTCTGGGGGCGGCGGTCGATATTCCACCTGCCCAACGGGCCGGTGATGGTCAGCGAGTTCTTTTTGTCCGATTACGCGAGTTTGCTTGGATCCGGGTTATGAATGATTCGAATCACTGGATTGGTCGCGCCTTGTCGATTCCGGCCCGCGCAGGCCGCGGAGCGATGGAAACATGGTGGGTCTATGGCCCGACGGTGGTGGAGCGCCTGCGACAGTATGCTCTGTTGATGCGCTGGAACCGCCCCATCGGGGCGTTCTTGCTGCTGTGGCCGGCGCTCTGGGCGCTGTGGATCGCGGGTGAGGGTCACCCGGGCTGGCGGAACGTATTGGTATTCGTCGGTGGTGTCTGGGTGATGCGTTCGGCCGGTTGCGTCATTAACGATTTCGCCGACCGTCATATCGACCCCTACGTGGAGCGAACGCGGGACCGGCCATTGGCCGCCGGGCGAGTCACCGCCCAAGAGGCGCTGGCCCTGTTCGGTCTGTTGGGCGTGATCGCGTTTGGCTTGGTGCTGATGTTGAATCGTTTCACCATCTTGTTGTCATTCGGCGCCTTGTTCCTGGCCGCATCCTATCCTTTTATGAAGCGCTTTACCCATTTGCCGCAGGCCTATCTCGGCTTGGCTTTCGGCTGGGCGGTGCCCATGGCTTTTGCGGCGCAGACCAACCAGGTACCGCCTTTGGCCTGGTTGGTGTTTATCGCCACGGTCTTGTGGTCGACGATCTACGACACCATGTACGGCATGGTGGACCGGGACGACGACATCCAGGTGGGTGTCAAGTCCATGGCGATCCTGTTCGGCGAACTGGATCGTCACATCATTGGCATGCTGCAGCTCACGATGATGTTCGCTCTGGTCCTGATTGGCCGTCGTGCGGATTTGGGTGTGTGGTACGGCATGGGGTTGGTCGCCGCAGCCGGATTGTTTGTGTATCAGCAGTGGCTGATTCGTCACCGCGAAAAGGCGGCCTGTTTTCGGGCGTTTTTGAATAACAACTGGTTTGGCGCGGTGATTTTTGCCGCGATTGCGCTGGATTACTGGCTCAGTGGGGCCTAGGACGTATTAATCGGCCCCTGTTGGTCGTCTCACGAGGAGCGCTCGGCTCCTTTGTTCACCGCTCGCGCCTTTGCCAGAGAATATTATTGGGGCGGTAGGGCGCGCGCCGCTGTCCAGGCTTCAACCTGTTTCGCGCCGGCCGATCGCAAGGCCTTCGCCATCGCGGTCAGGGTACTGCCGCTGGTGTGCACATCATCCACCATCACGACATGTGCCGGTATCTTCCCGATGACCTGAAACGCGTCTGTCAGATTGCGGCGACGGGATGGTAAATCCAGTCGGCTTTGCTCGTCAGTCGCGCGGGCGCGGATGACAGCATTGGTCAGCAGCGGCAAATCCAAGGCGCTTGCAACGGGTCTGGCGATTTCCAATGCCTGGTTGAATCCCCTTTGACGATAGCGGGACGGATGCAGCGGGACCGGCACGATGGCGCTTGGCCAGGGTATGTGGCGCTGGTCTCGCACGGCCTCCAGGATGAGGTGGCCCAGCAGGCGGGCGTGAGTGAGCTTGCCGCGGAATTTGAGGTCGCGAATCAAACGATCCACGGGCAGGGTATAGCGGAATGCGGAGACTGCGAGGTCGAACGGTGGGGGGGCTTTGATGCAGGTCCCGCAAGCCCAAGTGGCCACTTGATCGGCCGCCAACGGTGCAGCGCAGCGTGGGCAGGTCGGCCGATTCCAGGGCAGGTCGTCATGACACCCTTGGCAAAGATCGCGTTCGTTCTTGCCGGCATCGCCGCAGAGCAGGCATTGCGCCGGCAGCAGTTGGCGTTGGATAATCCGCGCTTTGTTGTAAACCCATTTCATCGGAGTTTGGTTGACCGGTGTGCCGTATGCGCCGCCGGCGCATTCATCCGTTTGGTGCCGAATTCAGTCAGGGGTGCGAAATGTTCACGCTTCAACAATTGATCGATCAGCCGCCGCGTCATGATTGGCGTGCCGAGGAAGTCCAGGCGTTGTTCGATTTGTCTTTCAGCGATTTGATGTTCGCCGCCCAATCGGTTCATCGTCGTCATTTTGATCCCAATGCCGTTCAGATCAGCACCTTGCTCAGCATCAAAACCGGCGCTTGCCCGGAAGATTGTGCCTACTGCCCGCAAAGTGTGCACTATAAAACCGGCCTGGAGCGGGAAAAGCTGTTGGATGTTCAGACCGTATTGGCCGCCGCGCAACGTGCGAAAGATGCGGGGGCGACACGCTTTTGCATGGGCGCCGCGTGGCGCAGTCCGCGTGATCGGGACCTGGTTCCCATTGTCGAGATGATTCAGGGCGTTCGTGCGTTGGGGTTGGAGACCTGCATGACCCTGGGGATGTTGACCGCGGAGCAAACTCAGCGCTTGGCAGACGCAGGCCTGGATTATTACAACCACAACCTGGACACGTCCGAAGCGTATTATTCGCAGGTCATTTCCACCCGGACTTATCAAGAACGGCTCGACACGTTGGCCCACGTTCGAGATGCCGGTGTCAAAGTGTGCTGTGGCGGCATCATCGGCATGGGTGAGGGGCTCGAGGATCGCGCGGAATTGCTGCGCACCCTGGCCAATTTGCCGACGCATCCCGAGAGCGTGCCCATCAATCAGTTGGTGCAGGTCGAGGGCACACCGCTCCATGGCCAGGCGGTCGTTGACCCGATTGAGTTTGTGCGTGTGATCGCGGTAGCGCGGTTACTCTTCCCCCGCTCGCATGTTCGCTTGTCGGCCGGCCGTTCCGACATGACCGACGAAACGCAGGCCCTGTGTTTTTTGGCCGGTGCCAATTCGATTTTCTACGGCGACCGCTTGTTGACCACAGAAAACCCGGGTGAAAACCACGATCTGAGACTGTTCGAACGGCTCGGAATTCGGGCCGAAAGCAGACCGGAGTCGGACCCGCTCCCGGTCCATGAGCCCGAAGGCCTGGCCTGTGAACGCGGCTGATCGGCTCGACGCGCTGATCGCACCGGTCATCCAGGCTCGCCGAACCGAAGGGCTGTATCGTCAGCCCCGTCCCCTGGCGCGCCTGGGTGATACGCGCGTCCGCCTGGGAGGGCGCGAATGCACGGTGTTTTGCAGTAATGACTATCTCGGGCTTTCGGGGCATCCCGAAGTGGTTCGGGCGTGGTGCGAAACTGCCGAACACGAGGGTGTGGGCAGCGGCGCATCCCACCTGGTAAGCGGCCACAGTGTCATCCATGCGCAGTTGGAAGAGGCGTTGGCGGAGTTCGTCGGCCGGCCTCGTGCACTGCTCTTCTCGACCGGGTACATGGCCAACATGGGGCTGTTGAACGCCTTGGTGGGCCCAGGCGATGTGGCTTTTGAGGACCAATTAAATCACGCCTCGCTGCTGGATGGCGGTTGGCTCTCACGGGGGCAAATGCGGCGCTATCCCCATCGCGATGTGGCGGCACTGGAGACCGCTTTGAGTGAGCGGCAGGAAGGTCGGGCATTTATTGTCACCGACGCGGTCTTTAGTATGGATGGGGATTTGGCGCCGCTGTCCGAGTTGGTTGCTCTGGCCAATCGCACCGAAAGTCATCTCGTGGTGGACGATGCCCATGGTTTGGGTGTGTTGGGTCCGGGCGGCGGGGGTACGCCCCCGGCGCTGGGTTTGTCCCACGCCGACGTTCCGGTTTATGTCGGCACCTTGGGAAAAGCCATCGGTACCTTTGGCGCTTTCGTGGCTGGCAGCGAGACGCTGATCGACTATCTCATTCAGCGTGCACGAACCTACATTTACACGACTGCTCTGCCGCCGGCGTTGGCCGCAGGCACGATGGCGGCGCTGCAGTTGGCGCGTCGGGAGGACTGGCGTCGTGACAAGCTTTCGGTGTTGATTGCCCGCTTTCGGGCCGGCGCGGAACAATTGGGTTTGCCCTGTATGCCTTCAATGACGCCCATTCAGCCGCTACTGCTCGGCGATGCCAGGGCTGCTCTGCAGATGGGGCAGGCGCTGCTGGATGACGGGTTCCTGGTGACGCCGATTCGCCCACCGACGGTGCCTGCCGGTACCGCGCGTTTGAGAATCACCCTGTCCGCCGCTCATGAAGAATCCGACGTGGATCGCTTGCTGGATGCGTTGGCGCGCCATGCCCACCTGTTGGTCGCTCAAGAGGCGGCTCAATGAGTGAGTCGGCACCTTCGCAGGCCTTCCATTGGCTCGATCGCCGGCTGGCTCGTCGTCGATTCGACCGCGTGGCTGCGGGGTACTCGGCGGCGGATGTGTTGACGGCCGAAATTCGCGTGCGTCTGCTCGAGCGTCTGGATGTGATTCGCCTGAGTCCTAAGCGGATACTGGATCTGGGCTGCGGCGACGGCGGGGCCACCGGCGATCTCTCCCACCGCTACTCGGGCGGGTCTGTGCTCATGATGGACAGCAGTGTGCCCATGCTCCGTCAACGCCCTTCCGGGCGATGGCGATGGCGGGGACCTGCCCGCATGGCGGGTGACGCGCTCGCAATTCCGTTGCGGGACGCCACGATCGACTTGGTGTTCTGCAATTTGTTGCTGCCGTGGGTGGACGATCCGGTGCGGGTGTTTCGGGAGGCTTGGCGTGTGCTTCGTCCGGGAGGGCTCTTGCTTTTCAGCACGCTCGGCCCGGATTCTCTGATCGAGCTTCGACACGCCTTTAGTCAAGTCGATCGTTTCGAGCATGTTCACCCGTTCATCGACATGCATCACTTGGGCGATGCTCTGGTCCAGGCGGGATTCGCCGACCCGGTCATGGATATGGAAATCATCACCCTGACGTATCGGTCCGTGGATGACCTGTTGTCCGATCTCACCGGCAGCGGCGCCCGAAATGCCCATCGCGGCCGCACGCCACATCTGACGACGCCTCGCCAACTTCGGCGCATGGCGGATGAGTACGAGCAGTTCCGTCAGGACGAAGTGTTGCCGGCGACGTTCGAGGTGGTCTATGGGCACGCTTGGATGCCGGAGCAGATCACCGCCCGCCGGCGCACGGCGGGCGACATCTCATTCCCCATTTCACGGCTGAGGCGATCCGGTGGCTGAAATACCCGGTGTGTTTGTGACCGGTACCGATACCGGCGTGGGAAAGACCGTTGCGTCGGTCTTGCTGATCCAAGCTCTTCGGGCGCGCGGCTTCCGGTGCGGTGCGATGAAACCGGTTGCGAGTGGCTGTGAGTCCTCAACCGAGGGGCTGCGGAACGACGATGCCCTGGCCGTGATCCAGGCTGCGGGCCTAGATGTGCCCTATGACCAAGTAAACCCTTATGCCTTTGCGCCCGCCATTGCACCGCATCTGGCGGCTGCCGAGGCAGATACGCCGATTACGTTGGATCGCATTGTCGATACTTACGGGCGTTTTCGGGGTCGAGTCGACTGGATGGTCGTCGAGGGTGCCGGCGGCTGGCGGGTTCCGTTGTCCGAATCGCTGGAGATGGGCGATCTGGCGCGAGCCCTCGGGCTGCCGGTGGTGGTGGTCGTGGGCATGCGTTTGGGTTGTTTGAACCACGCGTTGCTGACGGCGGAGAGTATTTTGGCGGCCGGCGTACCGCTGGTCGGCTGGATCGCCAACTTCTTTGAGCGCGAATTCGAGCGCTCCGATGAGAACACCCGGGCGCTGGAGGTGCGAATGCCGGTGCCTTGTATTGCCCGGATACCGTACTGCCCCGGCTCGCGCGATCATCTATTGGCGCGAACGGCTGTCGATTTGGAGGCGTTGTTGACCAACGCGCCTTCGTTGCGGCGTTCATTTTCTTCGGTTGCGCCGGACGAGTCGATCGAGTAGCATTTCCGCGCTTCGCGTTACGGGAAATCAGGGACATCCGGGATGCGAGGCGACGTGGCCGAAGGGGCGAAAACATGGTGTTTCTCGCCGCGCAACGATGGTGTGAAGTGTGTGATCGGTCGGCGCATAGCAGGCTTGAGACCAAGCTGTTGGCGCTTATTCCCCTCACTTGGCGCGCTGTCGTTCGAGGAGGTCCGGTGCGACCGCAAGAATCCACCGATGACGGTATCCTTTACCGTTGCGTCACGATGCCGAACGGCTCATTAACGCCAGTCGGTGCGGGCCTTTTCCTCGCCGCACTTGCCATACCACTCATCTGCATCTCAGTTGTGGCGTGGCAGGCAGGCGCGTGGTTGATTCTGCCGTTTTCCGGGATCGAGTTCGTGGCAGTCGCGTGGGCTCTGGGCTATGGCATTCGGCAGAGTCGCTATCGGGAGGTGGTTTCGGTCACCGATCAATGGGTACGGGTCGAATCCGGCATTTTGCGGCCCGAGAACACATTGGACTTCGACCGGTTCTGGACGTCCGTCAGTTTAGAGCCACGAAGTGCGTCGTCTTGCGGTCTTCGGTTGTTACTTCGGAATCGCGGACGAAGTATCGAAGTTGGACGTTTCCTGACGGATGATGAACGAAAAGCCCTGGCGGTGCGAATTCAACGCGCGATTGGCCCGATGGGCCAGTAGACGGTCGAAACGTGAGCTTGCGGCGGGTCTCGGTTGGGCTGTCGCAGAGATCAAGAACATTGATATGTTACGGAGTGGATGCGGGATGGCACGGAATAGACTGCGAGGCTGTGGGCTCTGGCTCACCGCCGCAGCATTACTCTCAGCGGTGAGTTGCGTATGGGCTGAAAGCAGCATCAATATGCCTGTCGGTGTAACGGAAATCAGCCGAGAGGTCTATGGTCTGCACATGACCATTCTCTGGATTTGTACGGCGATCGGCGTATTGGTGTTTGGCGCCATCATCTACTCCATCATCAGATTTCGGAAATCCGCCGGTGCGGTTCCGGCGCAGTTTCATGAGAATACCGCCGTTGAGATCGTTTGGACGATCGTTCCTTTCATCATCCTGATCGCCATGGCGATTCCCGCTGCTGGTACCTTGATCAAGATGGAGGACACCAGTAATTCGGACCTGACCATTAAGATCACCGGTTACCAGTGGAAGTGGCACTACGAGTACCTGGATAGCGGGGTTTCTTTCTTCAGCTCACTGGCGGCGGACAGCAACGCCGCCCGGCAGCTGGGGGCCGATGTGGCGTTGGAAAGCGTCGATCACTATCTTCTAAACGTAGACAACCCGGTCGTCGTTCCGACGGGCAAAAAAGTTCGCTTTTTGATTACGTCCAACGACGTACTCCACGCTTGGTGGGTTCCGCAGCTGGCTGTCAAGAAAGACGCAATTCCCGGGTACATCAATCAGTTTTGGGCGAAAGTCGATGAGCCGGGTGTTTACCGGGGGCAGTGCGCCGAATTGTGCGGCCGCGACCACGGTTTCATGCCGGTAGTTGTCGTCGCTAAAACACCTGAAGAATATGACGCTTGGCTGGCCGAGCGACAAACGGGCGCGTCAGTTGCCCAACGGAATGACCGCCAGTTGGCGGCAATTTCCGCAGCGCGGTAAGAGTCAACGGAGGTAAATGACAGTGAGTGGACATTCCGAAGCACACGCTCATCACGACCATGGGCCCGATCCAAAGTTCTTCCGCCGTTGGCTGACCACCACGAATCACAAGGACCTCGGTGCCTTGTATATGTGGCTAAGTCTCGTCATGTTCCTCATTGGCGGTGCCATGGCGCTGGTCATCCGGGCTGAATTATTCCAACCTGGCATGCAGTTTGTCGCCCCGGAATTCTTTAACCAGATGACCACACTCCACGCGTTGATCATGGTTTTCGGCGCGGTGATGCCGGCCTTTGTCGGGCTGGCGAACTGGATGCTTCCGGTGATGCTCGGTGCGCCTGATATGGCGTTGCCGCGGATCAACAACTGGGGCTTTTGGATTCTGCCGTTCGCCTTTTCCCTATTAATTATCACCCTGTTTATGCCGGGTGGCGGACCGGCTTCCGGCTGGACGCTGTACCCACCGCTGTCACTGCAAACCGGTATGGCATTCCCGTTCATGATTTTTGCAATTCATCTGCTGGGTGTTTCGTCAATCATGGGCGCCATCAATGTGGTCGCGACCATTCTCAATCTCCGCGCGCCGGGCATGACCCTGATGAAAATGCCCATGTTCGCCTGGGCTTGGTTGATCACTGCCTATCTGTTGATCGCCGTTATGCCGGTACTCGCTGGCGGCGTGACCATGTTGCTGACCGATAAATATTTCGGTACCAGTTTCTTCAATGCCGCAGGGGGCGGTGATCCGGTGCTTTTCCAGCATATTTTCTGGTTCTTTGGGCACCCGGAAGTTTACATCCTGATTCTGCCATCCTTCGGGGTTGTCTCTCAGATTATCCCCACGTTCTCGCGTAAGCCGTTGTTCGGCTACGCATCGATGGTCTATGCAATGGCCGCCATTGCATTTTTGTCCTTCATCGTATGGGCTCACCACATGTTTACGGTTGGCTTGCCGCTTGCAGCCGAGCTGTTTTTCATGTTCGCTACGATGTTGATCGCGGTGCCCACCGGGGTGAAAGTATTCAACTGGGTGGCCACGATGTGGCGTGGGTCATTGACCTTCGAGACGCCGATGTTGTTTTCACTGGCGTTTCTTTTCCTGTTCACCATCGGTGGTTTTTCCGGCTTGATGTTGGCCATGGCCCCAGCGGATTTCCAATATCACGACTCCTATTTTGTCGTCGCCCATTTCCACTACGTTTTGGTGCCGGGCGCCATCTTCGCCATCATGGCGGGCGTGTATTTCTGGATTCCAAAATGGACCGGAAATATGTATGACGAAAGGCTCGGCAAGATTCATTTCTGGCTGTCCACGATTGGGGTCAATCTCACATTCTTCCCCATGCACTTCTCCGGCTTGGCGGGGATGCCACGTCGAATTCCCGACTACGCGCTGCAGTTCACCACGTTCAATCAGATCTCTTCGGTGGGTGCTTTCCTGTTCGGCTTTTCCCAACTGTTCTTTATTTACGTGATTATCAAGTGCATCCGTGGGGGTGAGAAAGCAACCGATCGCGTCTGGGACGGTGCCGAAGGGCTGGAATGGACGCTGCCTTCGCCTGCTCCTTATCACACCTTTGAAACGCCGCCTGTGGTCAAGTAAACGGTGAGTTCTAGGTGGGGTTTTGTGTGCATGACTGACAGTTCTGTAGATCGGCCCGACCGACGTGCGGCAGTTCGCCGCACGCTGGCAATCCTGGTGGTGCTTGCTATCGGGGTCTATGTGGCGTTTTTTATCGCCATGGCGCTGAGATAGTTCGTGGCAAGAGGGTCTAGAGTGTGAAGTCCAAGGTCAGCCATCGCGCGGTCATTGCCAGAACCCTGGCGGCTGTTGTGGCGATGTTTGCTTTCGGTTTCGCCTTGGTTCCGCTTTACGATGTTCTGTGTGACATCACCGGTTTGAATGGTCGGATCGATCTGGAGGTCGCCGAGACCGTTGAGGCCGCCGACGTTGATTATTCTCGCTTGGTGACGGTCGAGTTTGTCGCGAACCGGAATAGTTACTTGCCTTGGGAATTCAATTCGACCGTCAGCAAGCTCGAGGTACATCCCGGGCAGATGCATACGGTGCAATACTACGCCAAGAACTTGCAGGATCGCCCGATGGTCGGCCGCGCAGTTCCCAGCGTTGCACCGGGCACGGCATCGAAGTATTTGCACAAAGTTGAGTGTTTCTGTTTTACCGAGCAGGCATTCGATGCCAGTGAGTCCAAGTATATGCCGGTTCAGTTCTACATTGATCCGGATTTGCCGAAAAGCGTCGATACCGTCACCTTGGCCTACACGTTTTTCGACGCGACGGAAGAAGCAAAAGTGTCATTGCGCGATTGACGGAGGCCGGTTCGGTGGTGCTGTGTCGAAGCGGGTTCCTGAAAC
Organism: Pseudomonadota bacterium; assembly: GCA_034189865.1. Taxonomy (NCBI): domain Bacteria; kingdom Pseudomonadati; phylum Pseudomonadota; species Pseudomonadota bacterium. The sequence goes on from JAXHTV010000009.1 coordinate 76,360, forward strand.
GGATATTTAACGATTTTTAGCAGAAGGGGATGATGATGGCGGAAGCGTCTCACAACAAGGACGTCTATTTTGTGCCGGATCCCAGTTACTGGCCGATTATCGGTTCCGTGGGATTGTTTCTGTTGTTTTTCGGAGTGTCCTCCTCCTTGAGCGGCATCGACTCCGGGTTCTGGTTCAGCCTCGTGGGCGCGGCCATTTTTGTCGTGATGCTGTTCGGCTGGTTTGGGGCCGTTATCCGAGAAAATCTGGCGGATCTTTACAACGCACAGGTGGATCGAACCTTCCGGTGGGCCATGGGTTGGTTCATCTTTTCGGAGGTGATGTTCTTCGCCGCTTTCTTCGGCGCCCTGTTCTATGCGCGAAACTTCTCCGTGGCCTGGTTAAGCGGTTCCGGTGCCGAGTCGCTGACCAATTTGCTGATCTGGCCCGGCTACGAGGCGGCTTGGCCGACCAACGGTCCCGCTAATGTGGGTGGTGAGTTCGAAACCATCAGCGCCTGGGAACTGCCAGCCTTGAACACTGCGCTATTACTGACCAGCAGTTGGACGCTGACTGTCGCCCACCATGCTGTCAAGGATGCTGCCAATCGTAAGGCTACCCTGTGGTTGGCCGCGACGGTTGCCCTTGGGGTCGCGTTCCTATTTTTTCAGGTCGAAGAATATATCCATGCCTATCAGCACCTGAATCTGACCCTGGGGTCAGGTATTTATGGGTCGACGTTTTTTATGCTGACGGGTTTTCATGGTGCCCACGTGACGCTAGGCACGCTCATGCTGTTCGTGATCATGTTACGCACGATGCGTGGGCATTTTCGACCGGATCGCCACTTCGCGTTCGAAGCGGTTGCGTGGTATTGGCACTTTGTTGACGTGGTTTGGCTTGGGTTGTTTATTTTCGTTTATATCGTCTGAGCCATATCTCGCCGGATCAGGGCCCTGTCGGGTGCGGACCGTTGCGCCCCACAGGGCTCCGTGTTACTTAGCCGTTAAACATTTATCGGGGATTTTTCGCTGTCGATGAATCGGGCGGTGCCAAATGGATGCCGTGTGGCTCGATGACACCGGTTGCGATGCCCAGCATGATCATGACGAACAGCGCGATGGACAGGCCGATGCGCCATTTGAGTGCGTTCAATGTGCGGCCGGACTGCCCATCATCTTTCAGGAGATAGTACAGACCGGAGCCCAGGCTGAATACGATAGCCGCGAATACAGCCAGTATGATGATTCGCAAAAGCATTGAAGATTCTGTCTCGTTTTCCGCTGACCCATCGTGGGGAGTGGCCTTTGCCGGCCGTGGTGGTGATCTCTTTCAATGGCGGTTAAGCCAAGCCCGAAAACGATGTGGATATTTCCAATTGGCCAGTATATCGCAACGTGATCAAAGGCCCTAACCGCGCCAATCGCATGACCCCAATCCCCTTCTTGGTCCGCGTACTTCCATACCTGGTCGCCTTGGCGTTCTGCGGGCTTTTTGTGGTCTTGGGTTTTTGGCAAATGGGGCGCGGTCATGAGAAAGCCGATTTGCTCGCGGAGTATGCCCGTTCGCTGGATGATGATTCTTTGGCGGTGTCGTCTATCGAGAGCATTGAGGCGTTGGATCAGGGGGCGTTCGTGTTTCGTCGCGTCGAAGTACGAGGCGAGTTCGACCCTGATCGGCAGATGCTGTTAGACAATCGTATCGTCAACGGTCGCGTCGGTTTCGAGGTGTTGACGCCACTGCGGCTGGAAACGGGCGAGTATCTGATCGTCAATCGAGGTTGGGTGCCTTTAAACGGAACTCGAGCGCAGCTGCCGGAGATTGACGTTCGCGCCGGTCCTCAGGCAATAACCGGCACACTTCGTCGTTTCCCGCGGGCCGGGTGGAATTTCGAGACAGATGCCAGCGCGGGTAACTGGCCGCGAATTGTTCAATATCCTGACCATTCGGACGTCTCCGAGTTGCTCAGTGCCCCGGTGGCGCCTCTGGTACTGTTGCTCGACCCCGATTCGGGGCCGGGATTTGTCCGTCGCTGGCAACCCGAGGTGATGCCGCCCGAACGGCACTACGGTTATTCGGTCCAATGGTTTGCCTTGGCGCTAACGGTCGCGGTGGTGATCTTGGTACTGGGATTGCGTCGTTTGAGAAAGTGAATCGTTCATGAGTGAATTGGAAAGTCGTGAGTCAGGCCCGCGCCGCTCAGGTCAGTTAAAGTTGGTATTTTTGGCGTCGCTGTTTTTTGGACCTTTGGCCATCGCCTGGGTTTGGTATGCCCATGTTGACCAATGGATGCCCGAGCAGCGAGGGAATCACGGTACCTTGATTTCGCCGGCACGGCCCTTGAACGATGTGCGCTTGATAACGCCGGACGGTGAAGGACTGGACCTGGAATTCTTCCGCCATTATTGGACGCTGGTGGTTTTCGGTAATGAGAATTGTAACCCGGCTTGCCAGCAGCAGCTGTATCTCACACGCCAGGTGAGAACGCGGCTCGGACGCGAGTCTCATCGGGTTCAGCGCCTGCTGATTTTGCCGGCCGATAGGTCTGTCGCTGGCGGGTTCGAGGGGCAGGGCGATTTGACCGTGGGTGTCGTCTCGGACACGGGAGCGAAGTGGCTGGAGGCGTTCCGGGTGGCACCATCCGATGATCCGGTAGGCTCGTTACGTGTCTATATCGTCGATCCATTGGGGAATGTCATGATGTATTTTGCAGCCGAAGCGCCGCCGGAAGACCTTTATTTGGACCTCAAGCGCCTCTTGCGCATTTCCCGGATCGGATAGTCACCATGCGTCAGACTTTGTTTTTTCGGTTACTGATCTTCGCCTTGTTGCTCACCACCGGTGTTGTCGTGCTGGGCGCCTATGTCCGTTTGTCCGATGCCGGTTTGGGTTGTCCTGATTGGCCGGGGTGTTATGGAAATATGATTGTCCCGTCGGACCCCGACACCGTGACCGAAGCCAATGCGAGCTATCCCAACCGTGCCATGGAAGCGGACAAGGCCTGGAAGGAGATGATTCATCGTTACTTCGCAGGTCTGCTCGGCATGCTGGTGTTAGCCTTGGCCGTGATCGCATGGAGAAATCGAAGCGATCCGCGGCAACCGACGGTTTTGCCTTGGTTTCTGGTCGCTCTGATTGTCTTTCAGTCGATGTTGGGCATGCTGACGGTCACGTGGTTGCTCAAACCCCTCATCGTGATGGGCCATCTGCTGGGCGGATTGGCGACTTTGTCCCTATTGTGGTGGTTGGCGCTGCGCACCGGGCGGTTATTTTCGCCCGCTAACTATCCCGAGTCCGACCGCTGGCGCTTCTTGGCCGTGGTGGGATTGGTGGTTGTCGTTTGTCAGATCGCTTTGGGCGGCTGGACCAGCGCCAACTACGCGGCGCTCGCCTGCCCGGATTTTCCCACCTGCCAGGGTCGTTGGTGGCCGGAGACCGACTACGGGGAGGCTTTTACCCTCTGGCGCGGCATTGGCGTTGACTATGAGGGCGGTGTGCTGGACAACGCCGCACGGGTGGCGGTACACCTGACACATCGCATCGGTGCGGTGGTGACGTTTCTCTATTTGGGGCTGTTTGGCCTATGGCTCTGGCGTAAGGGCGATCAATCTGCGGTGCGTAATGTGGGTTTGGCGCTTTGCCTTGTGCTGACGTTACAGGTCGCGCTGGGTATTACGACCGTGATTGGCCATCTTCCGTTGCCCGTGGCAGTAGCCCACAATGCGGGGGCGGCTTTGTTGCTTTTGACTACCGTTGCCGTCAATCACGTGCTCAGATCTGGCGGGGAACCGGCGCCATGGACGTAAGTGCGGACATGAGTTTCGCTCGCCAAGTGCGGGCGTTTTACGATCTGACAAAACCTAAAGTGGTCGCACTGATCGTTTTTACGGCGGTGGTGGGCATGTTACTGGCGACACCGGGGGCCGTGCCTTTTGCCGTTTTTTTCTACGGCACATTGGGGATCGCGCTGGCCGCCGCTTCCGCCGCCGCGGTCAATCAGATACTCGACCGCCAAGCCGATGCCCGAATGGCGCGCACCCAGCGCCGACCCATTCCCACCGGGACGCTCAGCGTGGGATCCAGCATGATGTTTGCGATTTTGCTGGGGTTGGCGTCCATGGTGATTTTGACCACCCAGGTCAATGCCCTGACGGCCGTTTTAACGTTTGCTTCTTTGATAGGCTACGCGGTGGTTTATACGCTCTACTTGAAGCGTGCGACACCGCAAAATATCGTCATCGGTGGGGCCGCCGGTGCGGCACCTCCAGTTCTGGGGTGGACCGCTGTGACCGGTTCGCTAGACCCGAACTCGCTGTTGTTGTTTCTCATTATTTTCGTCTGGACGCCGCCCCATTTTTGGGCTTTGGCGATCCATCGAGTGGGCGACTACGAAAAAGCCGACATTCCCATGTTGCCGGTTACCCACGGGGTTGAATTTACCCGGCTGCAGATCCTGCTCTACACGATATTGTTGCTGGCGGTGAGCGTGATGCCCTATGTCACGGCGATGAGCGGTCTACTGTATCTCATCGGCGCGCTGATTTTGGGCTCGGTATTTTTGTACTACGCCCTGGCGCTGAAATTTTTCCCGCGCCCGGAGTTGCCGATGAAAACCTTCGGTTATTCCATCACCTATCTGATGGGCCTGTTCGCGCTGTTGTTGGTCGACCACTATTTGCCGTTATTGGGTTTTGCCTGAGATCACGGCGCGCTCTGCTGCACTTGGCAGGGCGGATTAGTTCTCCCGCCCGAAAGACTTGCGCAGTTTCCGGATGGCATTGTTTTCCAATTGCCGGATGCGTTCTGCCGAGACCTCGTACTTGTCGGCCAGCTCCTGCAACGTGGCTTTGGGTTGGTTGATCCAGCGCTGGATCAAAATATCCCGGCTGCGAGCATCCAGCGTTTCCATGGCATTGGTGAGTTGACGCTGGCTATAGGCGTCCCAATCCTCCTGCTCATAACGCATGGCCGGATCGTCACGCTCATCGGTCAAATACTGCGCCGGCGAGAAGCTGGCCGCTTGATCGTCGCCTTCGGCAGTCGATAGCGGATCGAAGCCTACATCCTGTCCGCTCAGACGCGATTCCATTTCCAGGACGGTTTTCGCCGGAACGCCGAGGTCCTGGGCCACGGCTTCGACTTCCTCCGCGTTGAACCATCCCAGTCGTTGTTTGGAACTGCGCAAGTGGAAGAACAATTTGCGTTGGGCTTTGGTGGTGGCGACTTTTACGATGCGCCAGTTGCGGAGGATGAATTCATGCATCTCCGCTTTGATCCAGTGCACCGCGAACGAGACCAAACGAACGCCAACGGTCGGATCGAACCGTTTGACCGCCTTCATCAATCCCACGTTGCCTTCCTGAATGAGGTCGGCCTGGGGCAGCCCGTAACCTGAATAGCCCCGCGCGATATGTACCACAAAGCGCAAATTCGAAATAACCAGTTTTTCCGCGGCATTCAAGTCGTGGTGGTCGCGCCAGCGGGTGGCGAGTTCCTGTTCTTGCTCGCCGGTCAGCACCGGGATTTGGCTGATTCTGGCGATATACGCTTCCAGGCTTCCAATCGGACTGGGCAGTTGATTTGAAGTGACGGTTAGCGCGTTTACATCGCTCATAGATGAAAAATCCTCCCATGTGCCGGAACGTACGGGTCACATCGCTCAATTTTAGCAGTCGCAGTTTTAGAGTGCCAAAGTCTCTTCGAGTTCCTTTATCGGTCGCCGCGCGGAGGAGTTAAACGGGTTCGACTTGGCGAATGTGGCGGCCCACGGCGAGCCATGCGCCTACCAGGCCCAGAGCGATTCCAGTGGTGAATATGAGCAGAATATCGGATCCGGACAAACCAACCGAGGGCCGCATTTGGCCGTACAAGGTAGCAAATTCGTTTACCGGCCGAATCATCGCCAGAGAGCCCAGGCCCATCAGCAAGCAGGCGAGAGTAGCGCCCAACAGACCGTACCAGGTTCCCGTGTATAAGAACGGTCGGCGGACAAAGGCATCGGTGGCGCCAATGAGTTTGAGCAGTTCAATCTCGTGCCGGCGATTTTCGATATCGAGCCGAATGGTATTGCCCACCACAAAGGCCACCGCCAGGCCCAACAGCAGCGCAATGATGAGCGTGGCGCGTCGGGCGATGGAAATCAGGGCTTGTAGCCGCTGCAGCCATTCAAGATCAATCTGCGCGCGCTCAACTTCCGGCAAATCCCGCAATTCGGCGAGCAACTTTTCCGCGGTTGGCGCATCGGCTGGCTTCGGGTGGATGACGATGACCGCGGGCAGCGGATTTTCCCCCAGGGCCAGCAGCGCATCTTCGAAGCCGGATAGACGACGGAATTCCTCTAGTGCCTGCTCGGGGGTGATCAGTCGGGTCCGGCTCACATCGGGTCTCCGCTCCAATCGGCTCGCCAGCCCGCTTGCGGCCGTGCTTGTTGTCCGGGTGTCGAGAAACAGCGAAATCTGGGTGACCTCATCGAGCTGCTGATCGATACCCCGAACGTTCTTGATGATGATATGCAATGTCGCGGGGAGTGCCAGGGAAATCCCGATGACCATGATGGTGAGCAGGCTGGGTAGGCCGGCGCGGTAAAGGCGGCCGAGGGTCGAGAGGGCGGTCTGCGCATGAACATAAATATAGCCGCTGTCCGGCGGGCGCCAATTCCACTTGGGCGTGTTCCAACCCCGTGCCGGCGTCGACCGCCGCCTGGCACCTTGTCGGGGCGGTGGGCGATGGTTGGCCGTTCTCTTAGGTGTGCGTCGGTTCTGTCGCATCGTGTTCCACCAGCTGCCCGTGCTCCAGCCGCAGGGCCCGGTGTCCAAGTTCCCGAATGAGATTAATGTCGTGACTGGCGATCAGTACCGTTGTTCCAATCTGGTTGAGGCGCTGGAAAAGATCCATGATTTCCCGTGACAAGTCCGGATCGAGATTGCCTGTGGGTTCGTCGGCCAGCAGCAGGGGCGGCGTGTGCACGACGGCCCGCGCGATGCCCACCCGCTGTTGTTCACCGGTGGAAAGTCCCGCCGGGGCTGATTTCTCCTTTGACAACAAGCCCACTTGGTCCAAGGCCGCGCGGACCCGTCGACGCGTCTCCTCGCCCCGTTGGCCGGCGATGACCAAAGGCAATGCGACATTGTCGAAGACCGTGCGATCGGGCAGCAGCCGGTGGTCTTGAAAAATCAGCCCGATGCGGCGGCGGTAGTGGGGGATCTGCCGATGGGGAATGCGGGCCAGATTCTGTCCATCGACCACCACTTGGCCGCCGTTCGCACGGTCAAGCAAGGCAATCAGGCGTAACAGCGTGCTCTTGCCGGCCCCGGAGTGGCCGGTGACGAAGGCCATTTCGCCTTTTTTCAGGGTTAAGGTGACCCCCTTAAGAGCATCGGTTCCCTCGTAACGCTTGCTCACGTCGGTGAAGCGAACCATGGGCTCGTGGTCCGTCGACTGCGTCATAACGATTTAAGCTTCGGCGAGGGTTGTTTCTCGGCCCAAAAGTCCGCTGACGAATGGTTCGGCCCGGAAGGTTCTCAGGTCTTCGGCACCTTCTCCGATGCCGATGTAGCGGATCGGGATACCGAGTTGCTTTGCCATAGCGAAGACAATGCCGCCTTTGGCCGTGCCGTCGAGCTTGGTGACGGTCAGTCCGGTCAGTTTGACCGCTTCATTAAACTGATTGGCCTGGTTTAGAGCATTCTGGCCCGTTCCGCCGTCGACCACCAACATCACCTCGTGAGGCGCCTCCGGATCCAGCTTGGCGATTACTCGCTTAATCTTGGACAGTTCGGACATGAGGTTCGATTGGGTATGAAGTCGCCCCGCCGTATCGGCGATGAGTACATCAACTCCGCGTGCACGGGCGGCCTCCACCGCGTCATGAATCACCGATGCGCTGTCGGCACCGGTGTGTTGCGCCACCACCGGAACCTCGTTTCGCTCGCCCCAACGTTGCAGTTGTTCCACCGCAGCGGCGCGGAAGGTGTCTCCGGCAGCCAGCATCACTTTGTGGCCCGATTGCTTGAATCGGTTGGCCAGCTTGCCGATGGTCGTGGTTTTGCCGACGCCGTTGACGCCGACCACGAGAATGACAAAGGGTCGGGTGTCGGTTGGAATTTCCAGCGGCTGTTCGCAGGCTTGGAGTAGGGCGGTCATCTGATGGCTCAATGTGTCCATCACTCGGTCGCTATCCACCAGCTCCTGCCGGCCGAGCTCGGACGTCAAGCCGTCGATAATGGCCTGGGTGGCTTCGACACCGACATCGGCCATCAGCAGCCGCGTTTCAATCTCCTCCAGCAAGGCGTCGTCTAGCCGCTTTCCGCCCGTGAAAAGGCTGGTCAGGCCTTCGGTTAGATTGCTCCGTGTTTTGGACAGGCCGGCCCGCATACGGGACAGCAAACCCTCGGTGGGTGCGGGCGGCGCAGTCGGAACTTCGGGTGGTTGAGCAGGAACAGGCTCTGGCACGGGGGGGCGGACTTCCGGCGTTGGGGCGGGTGGCGCCTCAGCCGGGGGTTCAACCGCCGCTGGAGGAATGGCTTCCACCGCCAAAGGCTTTTCCGGGGCTTCTGCCTTTTTGATCCGGAGCGCCGTACGCCGCCGTCCGATGAATACCGCACCGGTGACCAAAATAACGGCCGTAGCAGCCGCCACGAGGGCCACAAATATAATGGCCTCATCCCGGCCGGAAACGAACGGTAAGTATTCGACGAGGTATTCGAAAATAACGTCCACGTATGATTGTCTCACGAAGCAAAGTCAGGTGTGGCGGCCATTGGCGCGGGGCCTGAAAAAATGTTCGCCTATCCTACCATTCAGTGCTCCGGCCACGGTAGCGCGTGGCGGGATCGATTCGTTTAGACTGCGTGGCGAAATAAACTGAATTTATAAGGAGACATTCCGTGAAACTGGAGACCATCGCGATTCATGGCGGCTACCAGCCTGATCCCACCACCAAAGCCGTCGCGGTTCCCATTTATCAAACCACCTCTTATGCGTTTGATGACACGCAGCACGGCGCCGATCTGTTCGATCTCAAAGTGCCAGGGAACATTTACACGCGAATCATGAATCCCACCACCGCGGTGCTGGAGCAGCGGGTCGCTGAGTTGGAAGGCGGAGTGGGCGCCTTGGCTTTGGCGTCCGGAATGGCGGCCGTTACCTACGCCATCCAAACTATTGCCGGCGCCGGTGACAATATCGTGAGCACCAGCAAGCTGTATGGTGGTACCTACAATTTGTTTGCTCACACCCTACCCACGATGGGTTTAGAGGTTCGCTTCGCCGATCAAAATGATTTCGACGCCTTGGCGGCGTTGATCGACGATCGAACCAAATTACTGTTCTGCGAATCGGTTGGTAACCCCTCGGGGGAAGTGGCGGACCTTGAGCGATTGGCCGAGATTGCCCATCAACATGGCATTCCCCTGGTGGTCGACAATACGGTCTCAACGCCCGCGCTTTGCCGACCGTTTGAGCATGGCGCCGACATTGTTGTTCATTCCCTAACCAAGTACATGGGCGGCCATGGCACCACCATCGGTGGCATTCTGGTTGATTCGGGCCGGTTTCCCTGGGCCGAGCACGGCGAGCGTTTTCCTATGATGGTCAATCCCGATCCGTCCTATCACGGCGTCGTCTATACGGAGGCGCTGGGTGAGGCGGCCTATATTGGCCGGGCCCGGGTTGTACCCTTGCGTAACATGGGTGCAGCCATTTCCCCTTTCAACGCGTTTTTGGTGTTACAAGGTATCGAAACGCTGCCGTTGCGAATGGAGCGCCACTGCGACAACGCGCGAGCCGTGGCCAAGTACCTCGCCGGGCACGGACAAGTGAAGTGGGTCAAGTACGCCGGGCTTGAAAGCAGCGATCAGCACGCCTTGGCGCAGAAGTACATGGGGGGCTCGGCGGCCGGGATTTTGAGCTTTGGAATCGAGGGCGGTTTCGAGGCGGGCGCGCGATTTATCGACGCGCTGAAACTGGTCGTTCGGCTCGTGAACATTGGCGATGCGAAATCGCTGGCCTGCCATCCTGCATCGACGACACATCGCCAGCTCAACGCGGCCGAACTGGCCGCCGCCGGGGTGAGCGAAGATATGGTTCGCCTGTCCATCGGCATTGAACACATCACAGATATCCTGGCAGATATTGAGCAGGCGTTGGAGGCGGCGCGATCTTAAGCAGACACACGGTGTGAGTTCGGTTATGCAAAGCTGGTTGTATCTTGCAGCGGCCATCGTGATGGAGTTGGGCGGCACCACCTGCATGAAGCTGTCGGACGGCCTGACACGCCCGGCTCCGGCGATTGCCATGTTCGGGTTTTATGGCCTGTCGTTCGCGGCTTTGACGATGGCTTTGAAGAAAATCGACTTGGGGGTGGCCTACGCGATTTGGTCGGGCGTTGGCACTGCACTGATCGCGCTGATTGGTGTCGCCTTTTTTCGGGAGCCGCTGACGGCACTGAAAGTGCTCAGTATCGCTTTGATTATTTTTGGTGTCGTGGGTTTGAACCTGAGCTTTAATGGCCACTGACGCGCCGCAACGCTGGATCACATCATTGGGTAAAAACCAATCGAATCAATTCCGGGTGATTGCCGGCCTGTGGCGGGGGCGGCGTATTGCTTTTCCGCCACTGCCCGGAATTCGACCGACGCCCGACCGGGTGCGGGAGACGCTGTTCAATTGGTTGGCGCCGACGATTGAAGGCGCACGCTGTCTGGACTTGTTTGCCGGCAGCGGCGCGCTGGCTTTCGAGGCCATATCGCGCGGTGCGCAATCGGTGCTGTCTGTCGATCGGGAAAAGCGGGTGGTTTCTCACCTGCGCAGCCAAGCGAAAATCCTAGGACAAAGCCAGCGCATGCATTTCCAATGCGCCGACGCGTTGCGGTTTCTGACGGGGCCTTCAGAGGCGTTCGATCTGGTCTTTCTCGATCCACCCTATCACGCGGGATTGTTACCGCCCGTTTTGGCCCGTTTGGATGAGGCGGAGTGGGTTCGCTCGGGCGGTTTGGTTTATGTGGAGTATTCCAAAGATGAGGGGCTGCCCACCCTACCGGCGGGGTGGGCTGTCCGGAAACGTAGCATCGCGGGGCAAGTTTGTTTTCAGCTGTTGAGCGTGGATGGACTTTAGTCGGGTGCGGATTTTGAACCGCTCAACCGTTAGTATGTGGGTGGTTGCCGGGGAAGGTTTCAACTCGATCGAAATAAGGGGAAAGAACGATGGCCGTTGCATTGTATCCGGGAACATTCGATCCCATTACCCGGGGTCACGTGGATTTGGTGGAGCGTGCGGCTCGGTTATTTGATCGTGTCATCGTGGCGGTCGCGACCAACCCGGGAAAACGTCCGTTGTTCAATGTGCAAGAGCGGGTCACTTTGATGAGCGGGGCGTTGGGCTACATCCAGAACGTCGATGTGGTCTCGTTCAACGGCCTGACGGTGGATTATGCCAAGGAAAATGGGGTGGATGTCATTTTACGCGGCTTGCGTGCGGTGTCCGATTTCGAGCACGAGTTCCAGCTGGCTGGAATGAATCGTTATCTCGCCCCGAAAGTCGAGACCCTGTTTTTGACACCGTCCGAGAAATATACCTACCTCTCTTCCACCTTGGTTCGTGAGATCGCCGCGTTTAATGGCGATGTGAGCAGTTTCGTGCCCGATAACGTGGCGGCGGAATTGAAAAAACGCTTTGGTCACGGGTGATCCGATGGTACTGCGTTGCGCCATGAAGCCCATCTACCGCGTCACCGTTTGGGTCGTTCTTCTCGCGGTTCTCTCGCCTGTTTTCGCCAAGCCGGCGGAGGAATCCGCGGCAGTGGCATCGGCGCATCCGGACGCCACTGCCGCGGGTATGGAGATCCTCGCCGCCGGCGGTAACGCTTTTGATGCCGCTGTGGCAGTGAGTGCGGCCTTGGCGGTCGTACAGCCTTACGGTTCGGGCTTCGGCGGCGGGGGGTTTTGGCTGCTCCACCGCGAATCGGACGGACGGCAAGTGATGATTGACGGCCGCGAGCGCGCACCGCTGGCGGCCACGGCCGATATGTATCTCGACGAAAACGGCGAGCCCATCGACGGACTGTCCCTGGATGGCCCGTTGGCAGCCGGTATTCCCGGGATGCCCGCCGCATTGGTTCACATCGCCGAGCACTACGGCCAGCTCTCGTTGGATAAAAACCTCGCCCCCGCCGTTCGATTGGCCCGGGAGGGGTTTAAGGTCGATGAGCATTTGTCCCTGTTGGCGGCCTTCCGGCTGCCGGCGCTTCGGGCGTCTCAGGATGCCAAGCGCATATTTCTCATGGGGACCTTGTTGCCGCCGTTGCCGGTGTTCAGCCTGAAACAACCGGATTTGGCCCGAACCATCGAGGCGTTGGCCGCCGAAGGTCGTGAAGGGTTCTATGAAGGTGACGTGGCCCGCCTGTTGGTGGATGGCGTGCGCGAAGCCGGTGGCATTTGGACCATGGAGGATCTTAGTTCCTACCGCGTGGTCGAGCGAGAGCCCATTGTTTTCAAATACAAGGGTATTCGAGTTGTCTCAGCGCCACCGCCCTCTTCGGGTGGTGTGGTGTTGGCCGAGGCGCTGAATGTGTTGAGCGGTTTCGACCTGGATGCGTTGTCTGAGGTCGACCGCGTTCACGTCATCGTCGAGGCGATGCGGCGGGCCTATCGGGATCGTGCCGTCTATCTCGGGGATCCGGATTTCGTCGATATGCCATTGTCTCGGTTGTTGTCCGCATCCTACGCTGACCGGTTGCGCTCGGACATCAAAATCGAACAGGCGACGCCCAGCGAAGCGCTGGCTGAGCCACGGTCTTTGGGCGAAGACACCACGCATTTTTCGATCGTTGACCGGCATGGCAACCGGGTGGCGGCCACGCTGTCGATCAATTATCCCTTCGGTTCCGGCTTCGTCCCGCCCGGAACCGGAGTTTTGCTGAATAACGAGATGGATGATTTCTCGATCAAGCCCGGGGTCGGCAATGCGTACGGCTTGGTGGGCGGCGATGCCAACGCCATCGCGCCGGGTAAACGAATGTTGTCCAGCATGAGTCCGACTTTCCTGGAAACACCCGAACGGGTGGCGGTGCTGGGAACGCCGGGGGGGAGCCGGATCATCAGCATGGTATTGCTGGGCAGTCTGGTTTTTGCTGAGGGCGGATCGGCCGCGGATATGGTGAGCACTGGTCGTTACCATCATCAGTATTTGCCGGACAAGATTTCTTACGAGCCCGATGGCTTGTCACCCGCACTGATTGATGCACTGGAAAAGAAAGGACATCAAACGGGACAAGCCAAGCGGGCGTATGGGGACATGCAGGTGGTGGTTATAGACCGTCGCTCGAGACGTCTGGCGGCGGCATCCGATCCCCGGCGGCGGGGCGAGGCGGTTGTGATTCCGGCCTTGCCCAAACCGGCCGTTTTGCCACTGCATTGAAGCGATTTGTTTAACCTTGTGCCGTTTCTTCATCCTCGGCACGGTAAGGGCGTGGCGTTTCGTAGGTTTTCAGTCGTCGGAGATAGGCGGTCGTTTCGATCTCCGACATGGGGTAGGCGAGTAAGTGTCCCTGGCCCAGTCCGTAGTGTATTTTCTTCAACAGCTGCAGTTGTTCTTCACTTTCGATTCCCTCGGCGACCACGTCCAGTTTCAGACTGTGAGCCATGGCAAGAATGGCCCGCGTGATGGCGACGTCGTCCGGGTCGTGGGGTATGTCCCGAATGAAGGTTCGGTCGACTTTGATGGTTTCGATGGGTAAGCGTTTTAAGTAGTTGAGCGACGAATAGCCGGTGCCGAAATCGTCGATGGTTAGATGGATGCCCATATCCCGGAGTTCGTAGAGTTTTTTAGACGTTTCATCCATATCCCGCATCAAAGCGCTTTCGGTGATTTCCAGCTCCAACAGCGACGGAGTCAGCTGCGTTTCATCGAGTATTCGCCGAATGTTGCCGACCAAGTCGTAGCTCTGAAATTGTCGTGTCGACAAGTTAACGGCGATTCTAAGTCCGGGTAGGCCCCCTTGTTGCCATGCTTTCGCTTGTCGACAGGCTTGGGTCAGGATCGATTCTCCGATGGGTACGATCAGTCCGTTCTCTTCCGCACTGGGGATAAATTCGCCGGGCAGCAGAAGACCGCGGGTTGGATGCTGCCAGCGGGCGAGAACCTCAAGGGCGTGGACTTGTTGGGTTTGGATGTGGACCAGCGGTTGGTAGTAGGTAAGGAACTCTCCATGCTCTATGGCCTTGCGTAAATCGGTTTCCAGCGTGAGTCGTTGCTGTGCCGCGTGGTTCATTGCTTCGGAGAAGACGCAGGCGTTGTTACGGCCTTTGGATTTGGCCCGATACATGGCGGTATCCACGGCCTGCATCAGGGATTCCACCGAGTTGCCATGATCAGGGAAATAGCAGATTCCGATGCTGGTATTGACGAAGATTTCCCGGCCCTGCAGCTTGACTGGCCGGGCCAGGCTCTTGAGGATTCGCTCCGCCATCGCCTGAGCTTCTGCGCCGCTGTCGACGTCGTATAGCGCGATGATGAACTCGTCACCACCTAACCGGGCGACCATACCTTCGACTTCGTGATCGAAATGATCATCCGATCCTTCGTGGATCCATAGGCATTGACGCAATCGTTGAGCGACATCGCAAAGCAGCGCATCCCCCACGGTATGCCCGAGGGTATCGTTGACTTGCTTGAATTCGTCGAGATCGAGGAACAACAGCGCCAACCGTTCTTTTTTCGATGACAACTTCTCCAGCGCTTGCTCCAGCCGCTCCTTGAAAAGGGTTCGGTTGGGCAACAGGGTTAAGGGATCGTAGTAAGCGAGTAGCCGAATCTTGTCTTGGGCACTGCGCTGCTCGGAGATATCCCGGATCAGGTAGATCAGTGCCTGAGTATGGTTGGCGGCACGGCCCATGGTGCTCAAAGAGCAGCTGAGGGTCCGTCGGCCGCCGCCGGGGGGCAGGTAGCTGATTTCCCGTTCGACGCCCAGCGATGATGCCGCCGATGACCTGAATTGATCCGGTGTGAGTGCTCGCCGTAGCCGACTGGGTAGCGGTTTGCCGAGCAACTCTTCCGGCGCGTACCCCAATAGGTTCGATGAGGTTCGATTCACCAATCGCACCAAGTCGTCTTGGTCCAATACCAACAGGCCGTCGCTCATATTGCGAACGATCTGACTGGCGGCATAGGCGGGCGTGATGTCAACCAAGCGGTACTTCCATGCCACATAAGCCGTCGCCGTGATCATGGGGAGGATCATCAAATAGCCAAAGGGATAGACGGGGTATCCCAGTGCCGGCAGCGCATCGACTGCACCGCCGATGGCGGGTATCAGTCCTAGCAGAAGCCATTTGGCGCGTTGGCGCATCACGCTGCGCTGGTGACTGCGGCGATAAACGTTCAGCAGGAGGGCAAAGGCATAAGCGACCATCAGCGCGGAGAAGGCGGAATAGAAAATGGTCTCCTGTCCGTATCGGGCCTGATAACCCCAATAATAGAGATATGGGGTACCCAGGTAATCGCCGCTGACCACGAATAACCAGACGAACGCCACGGCCACAGTCCATAGCGCGCGAGTCCAGAGTCTGTGCTGATGGTGGAGGCCCAGGACGGAGACAATGAACTGAAACAAGGCGAGTGGTAGCAGCATCAAGCCGACGTGGGAGATCTTCTGCCACTCCAGCGCCAGTCTCGGTGCGGTTACGCTCAAATTGCCGGCCGCGCCGATGAGCCAAAACATGCAGCAACCCGTCAGAATCGCCCAGGTAACCCCCACACGATTCTGTCGTTCCCGCCAAGCGATCGAACTACCCATGATGCCGACCAACACCGCAGCGACAAAGAGCGGCAGCGCGTGCG
This sequence comes from Pseudomonadota bacterium, assembly GCA_034189865.1. NCBI lineage: Bacteria > Pseudomonadati > Pseudomonadota > Pseudomonadota bacterium. The sequence continues at coordinate 92,174 of JAXHTV010000009.1, forward strand.
GATTGAACTGATAGGCCGAAATTGATAGCGCACCGGCAAACATGGATGCGTTCTATCCCCCCGTTGGTTACGCCTTATTCTTTTATAATTGTGGGGATGCCATCGCCAATTGTGGCTCCTCAGCGCGGCCATCCGAACAATGGCTAACTTAGAATATCGGCGGCTGAAACGGAGCCTTGAACAGGTAATGAAACGGCCTTCAATATCAGTGTTGGCAGCGCGGGCAGTCGTAAGTGGCCCGCTGGGCCAGGCGGCGGACCCGAATCGGGTCGCCACACTGCGGGCAGGGTAGGTTCGCCCGGCCGTACACGCGCAGATGCTGCCGGAAATAGCCGGGTTTTCCGTCGCTGCCGACAAAGTCGCGCAGTGTCGTTCCACCGGCTTCGATGGCATCTTCGAGCACTGACCGGATCGCCTCGGCAAGTTGGTCGTAGCGGTGACGGGCAATGCGATTGGCGGCGCGGGCCGGGGCGATGGCCGAGAGGAACAAGGACTCCGATGCGTAGATATTGCCCACACCGACAACGATCCGGTGGTCCATGATGAACGCTTTGACACTGCTGCGGCGCTCTTGTGCGCGGTGGTAAAGATACTCGCCGGTGAAATCCTCGCCCAAGGGTTCAGGGCCGAGATGCTTGAGCAGTGGATGGGTCAGGGCGTGACCTGTTTGCCACAGGACCGCGCCGAATCGTCGGGGGTCGTTCAGACGCAGGCGCCAACCCGACCCCAGGCATATGTCTAAGTGATCATGGGTTCGAACCGATTGCTCCTCGGTCACCAAGCGCAGCGAGCCGGACATGCCCAAATGGACGATTACGTTGCCGGTTTCGACCTCAAGCAGCAGATATTTTCCGCGGCGATCCACCCGCTCGATACGCTGATTGCTGACGTACTCGGCCAATCGAGCGGGAACCGGCCAGCGCAATCGGGGCTCGCGGATTACGATTCCGGTGATAGTTTGGCCAACGATATGCGGCGCGATGCCTCGGCGGGTGGTTTCGACTTCGGGGAGCTCTGGCATTTTGACCTCAGCGCTTTTCGTTCCAGGCGGTGATGCGTTTTTGGGTGCCTGGGTTTACTTGCCGTCGCGATCTGAGCGAAGGGCCCGTCGGCTTGTCGCGCCGAATTATCGTCGACGAAACCAAACGCCCAAGCCCAATAAGGCGATGGCGCCCGGCAAGACCAGTGTAAACAGGCTCACCAGGGTGGCGTAGCCTCGGGGCGGGAGACGCAGCCGAGTATCTTTGAGATCCATCACGGGAAGTTCCAAATCGCCGGTTTTCGCAGCCAACAGGCTGAATAGCCTTAATGCGAGGCGGCGGTTGTCTCCGCTTTGCCAGTAACGGTTGCTCATAAAATCGCTGTCGCCGACAACCACGGCGTATTGGGGCGAGTCGTTCTGTTGACGAGAAAGCACCACGCCCAGCGGGAGCGGACCTTCCGCTTCCCCAGAATCGGGATCGAAGCGCAACTCCCCTTCCAGGGCGCCAGTCTCGGTCCAGCTGCGGGGGCCGGTGAAGAGAATCGGCTGCGTTGTCCAGGTGGACTCGGGATCCGGCCTCAGGGCGTGGGCGAAGGCCAAAACGCTGTTGCCGTCCATGCCGTCGAAAGCGCCCACGGTGCCATAGCGGGTGATGGCGATGACAGCCGGGTGTGGCATGCCGAGCAAGCGGTAGTCCGCCGACAGGACGGTGCCGGGCAACACCTCTACGTTCAGAAGATCCGTCAGATCCTCGTCGTTGTTGGCCGCATCGACCAGCCAGATCAAATGACCGCCCCGTTGCAGGAAGCTGCGAATCAGCTCACGCTCGCCTGGGAGGAGGGCTTGCTGTGGCCCGGCCAACAACAGGATGTGTGTGTTGTCCGGGATGACAGGCTGCGCCACCAGATTCAATCCGGCCAGACGGAAACCCACCCGGCGCAGTTCCACGGCGAGGTTTGACAGTCCGTCCGGGCCTGTATCCTGAACATTCCGTTCACCGTGTCCGGAAACGAAGCCGATCCAGCCAGGCTCATAGGCCAGTCGTTGCAGTGCCCCGCTGAAGCAGGCCTCCGTTAGTTCGGTGCAGGTTTCACGGCGTCCCCCGCTTTCGACCAACAACGCCCAACGGTCGCGGATTCCGAGTTGGCGCATGCGTTCCGGTGCCGATTGGGGCGCGACAAACGTCCATCTCCAATCAGGCTGCAGCTGAACATAGCGCTCGAGGAAGTTTTCGATGGACTGCCGCAACTCGGTGTCCGGTGGTGCGAAAGCCGTGATGGCAACCGGTTCGTCCAAGCGGTCCAGTATCGTTTGGCTTTGAGGGCTCAGGGCACGTTGCTGGCCACGGGTGAAATCCCATTCCGCCGGATAGAGCAAACCCGCCACGAACAACCCAAGCGTCGCAGCCACCCAGAGCAGCGCGAGCAACCGGCGGCGAATCGATGCTGGCCGCATGTTCAGGCGCCAGATGGCCGCGCCTAATGCGGCCAACACCGTGCTCAGCCAGACGCCGGCCGCGGCCAGGGTCAAGGTTCCCTGCAGCGCCAACTCCATGTGACCGGCCGGGGATAGGTGTTTGAATAACCACGCCAGTGGCGTGTCGAAGGTGCCCGGCCAGTAGATCACCCACAGGATCAGGAGAATGCCAAATGCGCTGATGGCCGCCGCCGCGCTTTGGTCGGTGAAGCTGGAGCATGCCAGGCTCACTGCGGCATAGCTGGCCAGCAAAATTCCCAGTGCCAGTCCCGCTCCGGCGACCAGACCCCAGTCCAGTTCGGTGCCGAGCGCGAGACTGGCCGCGGGCAGCACCGCCGCCAGCCAAATGGGCAGCAAAAGCAACAGTTGTGCACCGAATTTGCTCAACACGATGGTGGTGTTGGAGAGCGGCGCGCCGCGCAGCAAGCGCAGCGTGCCGCTGCGACGCTCTTCGCTGATGGCGCGCATGGCCAGCACTGGGCTCACGAACAGGCCCCACACGGCGGCAAATCCCATCAGTGTCCGAACCATATAGGCGGTCACTCCGTAGGACTCGACCACCGCGGGGTCCTGCTGAATCTCGGTCAAGCTCAAAGTGAACGTGAGCCCGAGAAGGGTCCATGTGGCGATCCAAACAATCCATGGCAAAGGGCTCACCCAATGCCGGCGGAACTCCCATAATGCCAGCTTGACGATCATGTTCTGTTCACCCCCGTTCCGGGGGCTTGGGTGAGATCACGGAAGCGCTGTTCCAAAGACACGCCGGCAGGGGTCAGTTCTCGGAGTTTCCACCCCTGCCGGATGCTGGCGGCGATGAAGGCATCCAGGGTTTCGGGCGATCCGTGCAGCTCAATGCGCCCGTCCTCCCGCAGCCAGATGCGCTCGGGCATGTCCGCCGGACTCATTCGGTTCAAGTCCGGTCTCTGGCCGAATCGCAAATGCCAGCGGCCTTCACCGGATGATTTGAGGTCTTGCAGCGAGCCGAAGAAAACGATGCGGCCGTGGCGAATCACGGCCACGTGAGAGCAAATGGCCTCCACCTCCGACAAAATGTGGGTGGATAAGAGAATGCCCCGGTTCTGTGCCAATTCCGCGATCAAAGAACGCAGACTGGCCAGCTCCAAAGGATCCAGCGCAACGGTGGGCTCATCCAGGATCAGCAGCGACGGATCGTGGATGATGGCTTGCGCGATGCCCAGGCGCTGTTGGTAACCGCGTGACAGGTGTCGGATAATCCGGCCGCCGTGATCGGCCAGACCGCAAGCCTGCTTCACGGCCTGGCAGCGGGTGTGACGCAAGGCAGGTGCCAGGCGGTGCAGCGCGGCGCAGTAGGCGAGAAATTCGTCCACACGTAACTCTGGGTAGAGTGGCGGCTGGTCCGGCAGATAGCCCACCTGCATCAGGGCGCGGTGCGGGTTCGCGAGCATATCCTCGCCGTTGATTTGAATCGAGCCGGCCTCGGGCGCCAATTGACCGGCCAGCATCTCCAGTGTGGTGGATTTCCCGGCGCCGTTGGGCCCCAGCAAGCCCAGCACGTTTCCCCGGGACACCGTGAGATCGACACGGTCCACGGCCGTTTTGTCGCCATATCGGCGAACCAATTGCCGTGCCGCGAGCAGTGGCGTCGCGTCGCGAGTTTGTTCGGCGTTGGGTTCGCGCATCAGCTCGGGCATGATGGGGCACCGGATCGGCGCGTCGCGCGCGCCGGCGTGGAATGAATAGACGCGATCATACGGAGCAACGTTGAGTCAGCGAAAGCCTCGAGCTTACGAATGTCTGTTGGGAGTGGATACCGGTGGTACGTTCACCGATTTTGTGGTCTATGAGCAAGGCCGTTTGCGAATCCATAAAGTCCTGTCCACGCCGGATGCGCCTGAGCGCGCCATTCTACAAGGTATCCGCGAGCTGGGTTTGACTCCGGGGCGCTTCCGTTTGTTTCATGGTTCCACCGTGGCGACCAATGCCGTCCTGGAAGGCAAAGGTGCCCGCACCGCGTACATAACCAATCGGGGCTTGGGCGATGTGCTCACCATCGGACGTCAGGCCCGCCCGGATTTGTACGATCTCACCCCCGCACCCATATCGCCGCCGGTGCCGGCAGAGCTGTGTCTGGAAACCGGCGGGCGATTGGGCAGCCGTGGCGAAGTTATCGAACAACTCACCGAGGACGATTTGCGTGAGTTGGCTCAGAAAATCGCCGCGCTGAAGCCGCAGGCCGTGGCCATCAATCTTCTGTTTTCCTTTCTCGACGCGCAGTTTGAACGAGCCATCGAGGCCGCTTTGCCGCCTGAGGTCATTGTTTCACGTTCGTCGGACGTCTTGCCCGAAGCCAGAGAATTCGAGCGCGGCATCACCACTTGGTTGAATGCCTATGTCGGGCCCGCTTTGGCAGGCTACCTCGGTCGGCTGGCCGGCGCGATCGCGCCATCGCCGCTGGCGGTGATGCAAAGTTCGGGCGAGACCATTTCCGGTCAGTTGGCTGCCCGGCGGGGTGTGCATCTGCTGCTGTCCGGCCCGGCAGGTGGTCTGGCCGGAGCGGGTTATCTCGGGCGGCTGACCGATCAGCCTCGCATGCTGACCTTCGACATGGGCGGTACGTCCACCGATGTGGGTTTGATCGACGGCGAGCCCCGTCTCACCCACAGTGGTCGTATCGGACCCTATCCAGTTGGGGTTCCGATGGTGGATATGCATACCATCGGTGCCGGTGGCGGATCGATCGCCTATGTCGATTCGGGCGGATTGCTGCAGGTCGGTCCGGAATCGGCCGGTGCCGACCCCGGGCCCGCGTGTTATGGCCGCGGGGGTGAACGTCCCACCGTGACCGATGCCAATCTCGTCCTCGGTCGGTTGTTGCCGGATGCCTTTCTCGGCGGCCAGATGCATTTGGATGTGAGGCGGGCCCGCGAGGCGATGAACACCTTGGCCCAACGGCTGGGTTGTTCAGGCGAGCAAGCGGCGATGGGTATCGTGCGTATCGTGGATGAGCGCATGGCGCGGGCCTTGAATCTGATCTCCGTACAGCGCGGCGAGGACCCGCGGGACGATGTCCTCACCTGTTTCGGTGGGGCGGGCGGGCTTCATGTCTGCGCCTTGGCCGATGCGATGGACATGACCCGGGCGTTGGTTCCCATTCATGCCGGGGTGCTTTCGGCCCTGGGTATGTTGGCGGCGCCCCGGGGTCGACAGTTGTCTCACGCCTTGCCGGGAGAACTGGCGAGTCTGCCTTTGGAGCGTATCGAGTCAGGCTTCGCGCACATGATGGCTCAAGGCGTCGCGGGTTTGCGTGAGGAGGGTGTGCCCAAACGGTCATTGCGCTGCCAGCGTTCTGCCGATTTGAGGTATCAGGGACAAAGCCACCCACTGACGGTGCGATGGCGCGGAGTTCGTCAAACCCTGGCTTCTTTTCATGCCCTTCACCAGCAGCGCTATGGCCACCGGTTGCAACTACCGGTGGAGTTGGTCAATTTGCGCCTGAGCTTGCGGGGGGTAGCGCCCGAGTTACCCTTGGCGGCGACTTCCGGATCCGCAGGTCCTGCTCATCCTTCTTGCCATGTCGCGCTTTGCGGTATCGCCGATCCGGTTCCGGTTTGGGACCGTTCCACGCTCTCGGCAGGCCAGTGCATTACCGGACCGGCGTTAATCACCGAAACGGTATCGACTGTGTTTGTCGCCCCCAATTGGCAGGTCCGTGCCGATTCGATCGGTAATCTCCTTTTGCAGCGATCAAGTACCGTGCCGCTCTAGCCGGGCTTGTTTTTTGCCAAATCGCCCCCCATGATTTGGTTGGCCGATCGGCCGCGGAAACCTGATTTCTGCGGTGCGGTGGCATGCGAGCATTGAGGGGACGCAAGCACAGGCCGAGATGGCCGATATCAAATACTGCGTGGCTCGTAATTCGATTAATCAGCAGCGGTAATTACATATGTTGAACGGTTTTTTAGACCTCCCGGTGTGGAGTGTCGTTCTGGTGATGTTGCTTATGACCCACGTCACCTCCAGCGCAATCACTATTTATCTCCATCGCCATCAGGCTCATCGGGCCTTGGATTTGAATCCGGCGTTGGCGCATTTTTTCCGGCTTTGGCTGTGGTTGACCACGGGGATGGTCACGAGAGAATGGGTTGCCGTTCATCGTAAACACCATGCCAAGTGTGAGACGGAAGAGGATCCGCACAGCCCGCAAATCTATGGTTTGCCAAAGGTGCTTTTCATGGGGGCGTTCCTCTATCGGACGGAATGTGAAAACACGCAAACGATTCAAAAGTACGGCCACGCTGCTCCCAACGACTGGTTGGAAAAGAATCTCTACAACCGCTTCAACTGGCTGGGCGTGGTTCTGATGCTGGCGATTGACCTGTTTCTATTCGGGCTGTTGGGGCTTGTGGTTTGGGGTGTTCAAATGATCTGGACGCCGTTTTGGGCGGCGGGCGTCATCAATGGTGTGGGCCACTATCTGGGCTATCGCAATTTCGAGTGCAAAGACGCCTCGACCAACATCGTCCCCATCGGATTGCTGATGGCGGGCGAAGAGCTGCACAACAACCACCATGCCTTCCCCAGCTCGGCCAAGTTTTCCCAGCGGCGCTGGGAGTTCGACCTCGGGTGGTTTTACATTCGTCTTTTGCAGGCGGTCGGTTTAGCGAGGGTGAAGAAAGTCTCGCCCAGGCCGCATTTGGATCCAGCGCGCACCAAGGTGGACGGTGATACGGTGCAGGCCGTATTCATAAATCGTATGCATCTGTTGGCCGATTATGCGCGCAAAGTCACCATACCGGTGTTGCGGGATCAGTCCGGGGAGGGGCGTGAGATCGTGTTCGGTGAAGCCCGGCGGCTTTTGGTTCGGGAGCGCGGGCTGCTGGATGAGCACTCCTCCGCGAAACTGACGGCGCTGCTGAAGGATAATACGGCCTTGCGGACGGTGTATCAGTTCCGCGAGCGTTTACAGTCGATTTGGGAATCCACCGGCGCGAGTCAGGAGCATGCGCTGGTTGCGCTCAGGGAGTGGTGTGCCCATGCTGAGGCGACAGGCCTGGAGGCGCTCCACGATTTTTCGCAACGGGTTCGCTCCTACGCGCTGAGCGCCCCCCCGCGGGTTCCAGCCTGAGCATGCCCATAAAAAAACCCGCTTTATAGCGGGTTTTTTTATGCTCGACGAGGTAGTGAAGCCAAGAATTATTTGATCTTGGCTTCCTTGTATACGACGTGCTTGCGAACCACCGGATCAAATTTCTTGATTTCCATTTTCTCCGGCATGGTGCGTTTGTTTTTGGTGGTCGTATAGAAGTGCCCGGTTCCAGCGGTGGAGACCAGTTTAATCTTGTCACGCATGGTGGGTTCCCCTTAAACCTTTTCGCCGCGGGCGCGCACTTGCTCGAGCACCGTTTCGATACCCAACTTGTCGATAATGCGGATTGCCTTGCTGGACACACGCAAGCGCACGTAGCGGCTTTCGCTTTCTACCCAAAAGCGCTGATAGTGCAGATTGGGCAGGAAACGGCGCTTGGTTTTGTTGTGGGCGTGGGAGACATTATTGCCCGTGCGCGGACGTTTCCCGGTCACTTGGCAGACTCTGGACATCACGAACCTCGTCGAATAAAAATCGCACAGAAAGCGGGCATTTATAACAGACAATGCGCAAGCTGAGCAAGCAAAACAGATGGCGCGGCCACGGCTTCGGTGTTGCCATGGTCCCTGTGTTGTCAAATCAGACCATGGTCGGCGAAGGAGAAACTCTCCGGGTCGCCGACGATGATGTGGTCCAAAACCCGCACATCGACCAGATCTAACGCGCTCTTGAGCTGCGCGGTCACCCGCCGGTCCTCGGCGCTGGGTTCGGCGACGCCAGACGGGTGATTATGGCAAAGAATCACCGCGGCTGCATTGTTGGCCAGAGCCGAACGCACGACCTCGCGCGCATGCACGGTGGCTCCGTTGATCGTGCCCCGAAACAATTCTGCAAAAGAAATCACGCGATGGCGGTTGTCTAAAAATAAGCAGGCGAAAACTTCTTGTGGGTAGTCGCGCATTTGGGTGTATAAAAAGCGCTTGGTGTCGGCCGATCCGGTCAGTGCATCACCGCGCTGCAGCGATTCGGACAGATGCCGCCGGGCCATCTCCATACAGGCTTGCAATTGGGCATACTTGGCGGGGCCTAATCCGGGCACGGCGCAAAAAGCCTCGCGTTCTGCTTTTAGGAGAGCTCGGAGTCCCCCGAATTCATTCAGCAGATCTCGGGCGAGATCCACGGCCGTGAGCCCGGCGCGGCCGGTGCGCAAAAAGATGGCGAGCAGTTCAGCGTCGGACAGCGCGGCCGGCCCACGCTCGATCAGTTTCTCTCGCGGCCGCTCCGCGTCTGGCCAGTCGGTGATAGGCATATTAGGAGTCTCTCAGTTGTTGTTGTATTTCTCTTCGAATGAGCAACCGGTTTTTAACATGGCTTAACCGGCAATGGCCATATGTTATGCGTCCGGGAAATTTCTGGATTGGCTGTTATCTACGGCTTCGATGATCCCGAAAGAGTTGCCGGATGCAGCAAGGATGGTGGAGTTGCTTAGTGTCATTTGCGACGCAATAGAATGACGTTCTATAAGCCCTGCATATTGCAGACCGGGCGTACCGAAAGGAGTGGTAGCCATGAGTGATGCCGTGATGGTGATCGACCGTATCCAAGGTGCGACGGAGCAACGTGTCCATGGAATTCGTCAGGACAACTGGCATTTGGTTCGCGCCAACGATGCCGCCAGCGCCCGGCACTTACTGATCGATCAGGACTTGGATGTCAAAGTGGTCGTGATCGATCTGAATGCCGTGGATGTCGGAGATGCGGCTGCGCTGATCGAATCCTCGCTGCGTATGACCGATCCACCGGTATGGGTCGTAATCGATGACGGTAGCTCGAGTGCCGAGACGGAAGAGCGAATCGATGCTTTGGATCCGTTTGCCATACTGAACCCCGACGTTCCCCTGAGCCGCCTCGGGGGAGCGATTCGTCGGGCGTTGGCGGAGTCGGATCGCAAACAGCGCAGTCGATCCTGCGATTCCGATATTGCCAAAAGACATCGGCCAGACGCGTTCCTCGGACGAAGCACCGCAGCGGTGGAGACGCGGGCGTTGTTGGAGAAGCTCGCCTCGATTCCGTTGAGTGCCTTACTCATAACGGGTGAGACTGGCACCGGTAAGAGTCTTGCGGCCCGTATCATTCATCACAGCGGACCGCGGCGTAACCAGCCGTTGGTGGAAATGAACTGCGCCGCCATCCCGGCGGATTTACTTGAATCGGAGTTATTCGGCTACGAGGCGGGGGCGTTTACCGGTGCCACCGGACGTCGCCGCGGTTTGCTGGAGCAAGCGCACCGCGGGACCCTGTTTCTGGACGAGATCGCCGAGATGGATCTCACCCACCAAACGAAGCTGCTCAAAGCGATCGAAGAGAAGTGTTTTCGTCGCTTGGGCGGTGAACGGGAGATCCAGGTTGACGTTCAGATTATTGCCGCCACCAATCGAGACCTGGCCAGCCAGGTGCAGGAAGGTGAGTTTCGCGCTGACCTCTATCACCGTCTTAACGTGTTCTCATTGCCTTTGCCGCCATTACGGAACCGGATCGAAGATCTGCAGGACCTCGTTCCGCCGATCATCGCTCACTACAACACCCAGGCCAACAAGCGGGTCAATCGGCTGGAAGAAAAGGGGTGGGAGAAGATTATGAACTACAGTTGGCCCGGCAACGTGCGTGAGTTGCGCAACGCATTGGAGCGGTGCGTGTTGCTGAGCGAGGGTGACACGCTCGCTCAGCAGTGGCTGCAGTTGGGCCACGACCATTTGCTGAGCCCGGGCGTCTCCGACAGCGGTTTCTTTATACCCATGGATGGCAGTTGCTCGTTGGAAGAAATCGAGCAGCGTATCCTTAACCACGCCCTGGAGAAAAACAACGGCAACATCGCCGCTACGGCGCGGATGCTGCAAACCACGCGCGATACCATCCGTTACCGCCTCACCAAAACCCTGCAGACCTGCGAGTAAGGGTTCCCTCCTGACCCACTCGGGTGAAATCCCCCATGCCATCGGGGGATTTCACCGTTTTCTTGCCTGAATAAAGTTAAAAGCTGCGATAAAACAATAGCTTGAGAGTATGGCACGCGTTCTGCATCCGAGAAGGTAAATGGTCGTCATGCCGATGGCCGGTTCACCAACCAAGGAGGAAATGATGAGTGAGAAAAGCGAATTCACTCAGCGCTATGAACAGCGAATGAATGATCTCCAAGCGAACATCGATCTGCTCGCCGAGAAGTACAAATCATCCCGAGAACAAGTCAGCGAAACATCTCGCCAGGAGCTTGAGGAGCTCAAGCGACAGCGTTCGCTCCTGAACGAAAAACTGGACGAAATAAAGCAATCGGCGGACGGCATGTGGAAGGAGGTCGCCGAAGGCGTGGACGAGGCCTGGAAGGATCTCTCCTCTCACCTTAAACAATTGCGCCATCGGTTCGAATAGGCCGCTGGCGTTCGGATGACACTTAATCAATCTGGAGAATTAACCCCATGACTATTTCATACAAGACCCTGATCGCCTCGTTGTTCGTCGCCAGCACGCTGGGGTTGGCTGGCTGCCAGAACGGTGAAGCCGAAGAAGACCTTAAAGAGGATGTCAAAGACGCTTGGGAAAAAGTGGAAGACACGGCCGATGACGTCGGCGACAAGCTCAAAGAGCCGTTTCAGAGCCCTGCTGAAGAGGCGGCAGAGGATGTAGGTGACGCCGCCGAGGAAGTCGGCGAAACCGTCGACGATGTCACCGATGAGGTGAAAGACGAAGTCGAAGAATTCAAAGACAAGAAATAGTTGGCCGAGCGTGCTGATTGCCTTCAACAAAGCGTCGCCTTTCGGGTTGGGCAAACCTGGGCCCGGAAGGCGGCGGGGATGAGAACCGATTAAAAAAGGATGAATGTTATGAAAAAACAAATGACGATTTTAGGTGCAACCTTGGCGCTGGGTGCAACTTCGCAGGCTGGATGGGCGCTGGATCGGGTGCAGCCCTACATTGGCGCCAGCTACGTTTACAGTAGCGTCGACGACGTGAAAATCGCCGGGGCCGACATTGACTTGGGCGAATTGGAAGATTTCGATCCCGATGAATTCGACGACAGCCGGAGCACCGGTAAAGCCGTGGCCGGGGTGCAAATCACGCCCTGGTTAGGCGTCGAAGCCCAATACATTTACCTTGGCGAATATGAGCAGTCCGGTTTTACGATCGACGGCGATGCCTACGGGGCGGCGGCCACGCTCACACTGCCGTTGGGTGACTATGTGGGTCTTTTCGTCAAGGGCGGTCAGCTGTGGTGGGATGTTGATGTCGAAGGGCCTGGTCCGCTGGATGCCAGCCGCGACGGTTCCAATATCTTCTATGGGGTCGGAGCCGACTTCATCCTGCACGAGCACTTCGTAATCCGCACCGAGTACGAGCGTATCCCGATCGACAAGGATGAGTTCGAAGCCAACATCGATCTCCTGTCGCTAGGGCTTCAGTTCCGGTTCTAGCCGGGTGTCCGACTAGGCCTGGTTTGCCGCCGAGCATGAGTCTCAAAGCCGCTTGGCGGCCAGCCGGCTCGTCTTATTCCGTCTTTCGGTGATCTCAACTGCAGGCGAATCGCCAACGGGTTTTGTCGTTATATGGTCCGACCTGGCTCGGCCAACGATTGCTTTCGCTGCGCCGCGTCTGGCAAGGGCAGGTGCTTTGCGCTAGCATGGCCACGCCCTGACTGTCGGGTTTTAAGTGGTATCGGGCAATGAGCCAATCCCTTTTCAACCGCCGCATTCTGCTGGGCGTCACCGGCGGTATCGCCGCGTACAAAACGGCCGATTTGGTCCGTCGGCTCCGCGAGGCCGGGGCGGAGGTTCGGGTCGTGATGACCCCCGCCGCCACCGCTTTCATCACCCCGCTAACGCTCCAGGCGGTCAGTGGTCACCCCGTGCGGACCGAGCTGATGGATCCTTCCGCCGAAGCGGCTATGGGCCATATCGAGCTGGCGCGCTGGGCCGATACGGTGCTCATCGCGCCGGCCAGTGCTGATTTTCTAGCCAGAGTCGCGCATGGTTTTGCCGACGATTTGCTCTCCACAGTCTGTCTTGCTACCGCGGCGCCGATCGTGCTGGCACCGGCGATGAATCATTTGATGTGGCAAAACTCGGCTACCCAGAGCAACGTTGCAGTATTACAAGGCCGTGGCGTCGTGCTACTGGGGCCGGCTTCGGGCGAGCAGGCTTGCGGTGAAGTCGGGCCGGGTCGGATGTTGGAGCCTGCCGAGATCGTCGCGGCTTTGGATAAAGCCAAAAGAAACGGTCCGCTGGAAAAACGGCGTGTCTTGATTACGGCCGGGCCGACGCGGGAGCCCATCGATCCTGTCCGTTACGTGACCAATCGCAGTTCCGGCAAAATGGGCTTCGCGATCGCTGCTGCTGCCGCCGCCGGTGGCGCCGAAGTGTCGCTGGTCAGTGGGCCGGTGCATATTCCCGTGCCCGCCGGGGTCGATTGTATATTTGTGGAAACGGCGGCACAAATGCATGGCGCGGTGCTGGAGCGATTAGAAAACTGCGATATTTTTATCGCGACTGCCGCTGTCGCCGACTACCGACCGAGCGAACCGGTTGGAAAGAAGATCAAGAAAGATCAGCCCGCTTTGCAATTGGAAATGTCGCGAACGCACGACATTCTCGCAGATGTCGCTTCGGAGAAATTCCCGCCATTTACCGTCGGTTTCGCTGCAGAAACGGACAATGTTGAGGCCTACGCCGAAGAGAAGCGGCGCCGCAAGGGCGTAGATATGATCGCCGCCAACCAGGTTGATGGCGGTGGGCTGGGATTCGAATCTGACGAGAATGCGTTGCATGTGTTCTGGGAAGGGGGGAGTAGCGCTCTGCCCCGGCAATCCAAACAAACGTTGGCGGTCGCCCTGATCGAGCTCATCGCCCAGCGCTACGTCTTGAAACAGCAGTCAAGCCAGTGAGGGTTCGACTTGGCCAAGGTTGAATTAAAAATTCTTGATGATCGCTTGGGAAAAGAGTTTCCCTTACCGGACTTCGCCACGGCCGGGTCGGCCGGGCTGGATCTTCGGGCATGTTTGGGTCGTCCGCTCGAACTAGAACCTGGTATGGCCGAGCTCATCCCTACCGGCATGGCGATTCATCTGGAAGATACCGGATTGGCCGCTATGATTTTGCCGCGGTCCGGTTTGGGGCATAAGCATGGCATCGTGTTGGGTAATTTGGTCGGGCTCATCGATTCCGACTATCAAGGACAGTTGTTTGTCTCTTGCTGGAATCGCGGTCAGACCGCTTTTACCGTCCAGCCTGGGGAGCGGATTGCACAACTGGTCGTGGTGCCTGTCGTGCGGCCAGAATTTGAAATCGTTGACGAATTTCGGCCCAGCGTGCGCGGTGAAGGGGGGTTTGGTCATACCGGCCGTCGCTGAACTTAACCCTGCCCTCTTTTTTCTATTTCCTTTAGCTCGCCTTTCAGGCTCCCCCGCTTTTTTCGCCGACCGCAGCCGGCCCGGAGCAGCCATCGCGCTTTAAGTTCACCTGGCAAGCGCCGATAAATCGCGTGGGTGAAGCTTGTGTGATTGAGCCTGATCGCACGACGGTGGATGAGTTTCCTCTACGAGGTAAAAGCGGGACGTTCCCCCGATTGGGCCGGTTCTGGGTGAATTTGATGGGATGAAAGGTTTTGCGCAATATCTAAACGGCAGTATTCGCCGGAAAATATCCAGCCTGGTGGCCTTGGCTTTGGGTTTGATCTGTCTGGTCGGGGCCGTCTCCTGGCTGATTTTTCATACGCTGGATGTCACCACGCTGATGACGCGTCTGGAACGTGTCCACACGGTCGAGGTCAACGCGGGAACGACGGCCTATTATCGATATCTCCTCACCAACGACCCGCAAGACTTCCAAGCATTCAAGCAAAGTCTTAACAAATCCATTGCCTACAGCGGTTACTTCGGCCGCTTGGGCTCTTCCGTCTCCAGTACCTCCATTTTCGATCTAAGGCGCGAGCTGATGGCCGTGTACGAGGAAATTCGTGATGCGAATCAGGGGTTTCACATCGCACTGAACTTAAAAATCCTGTATTGGCATCCGCTGGTCCAAAAGCTATTCGGTATCGCGGCCCAAGGGGAGGGTATTGCCCGGCAATGGGTGGTGCTGGCCGAGGAGATCGTTTCCCTCACTCCCGGAGATGTTCGGGATGCGAAACTCGCACAACTCGAAGAGGTCGGTCGGGAGCTCTACGACTTGGGTGAAAAATTCAGCGCCGGCGTGGCGGATCTCGCGCAGTTCGCGATCAGTTTAGTGGTCCTGCTGTTGTCTGCCTTGATCGCCATCGCGGTGCTGTTCCTCGTTTCGGTGGCCCGCAGTATTGTCGTTCCTATATCCGTTGCTGTCGGTCAAACCGTTCAAGGTGTGCAGCAGCTCTCAACGGGCAGTCTTAAGCCCGTCGATTACGGGGCGTCCAACGACGAATTCGGTTTGATCTTCGATGCCTTGACGGGATTGTCCGGCAACCTCACCCGGACGGTCAGTCGAATCAAGTCCATCGCTGAGACCTTGGGTAACGAATCAGCATGCTTGTCTGACACCGCCACGGACATCAAAACCGGCGCTTCGTCCCAAACCCGGGTATTGGCGGAGTTGACCGAGTCCGTTTCTCAGCTCGGCGAAGCAGAGCAGCATGTCGCCAGCCATGCTCAAAATGCCTTCCAGTTGTTCGGCGAAACCCACGCCTTGGCGGACGAGGGAGCGGAGTCCATGCGGCGTACCGTGGCGCGCATGAACAGCATCGTGTCAACGGTGGACGAGGCCAATCAGGCCATCGTTAAGCTGGACGATTCCAGCACCCGGATCGGACAGATCATCAACACCATCGAGTCCATTGCCGATCAGACTAATCTGTTGGCGCTCAACGCTGCCATCGAAGCCAGCCGCGCCGGTGAGTTCGGCCGGGGTTTTGGCGTGGTCGCCAGCGAAATTCGCGACCTGGCGGCGCACAGCAGCAAAGCCACCCAGCAAATCGCGGAGATGCTCAAATCCATCGAGCACGAAATCGCCCTGGTACGGGACAACATGGATACCTGCGGCAAAGAGGTCGACCAAGGGCTGGCGCTTGTTCATGGCGCCGGCGACATACTCAACCGCATTGTTCACTCCTCCGATGACAGCCTGGACCGAATCAAGCAAATTGCCGCCACCACGGAACAACACGCCGGTGCTACCCAACAGATCCACGAGAACACCAAGGAAATCTATCGGGTGGCGGAAGATCTCGAGAAATCCAATGATCGTGTGGCCGACGCGGCCCATCAACTGCGGCAGGACGCCGAGCAACTCGCCGC